>JAOAPQ010000379.1 GCA_025462965.1 Bryobacterales bacterium | reverse complement strand
GGACGATTGCCCCGGTGGAACCTTATCCGCCGGATTATCTGGTAATCAGGAACCGCGATCAATTGATCGGTGGCATCCCGCCGGTGGCTTACCGGAAGGCGGACGCGCCTGCGCACTGGATGGTGTTTTTTCTGGTAGAAGATGTGGATGGTCTGGCCGCGAAGGCGAAGGCGCTTGGGGGCGGGGAGCATCTGGCGCCGATGAGTGCCGCGGGCGCCCGATTAGCGGTGCTGGCCGATCCGCAAGGTGCGGCATTTTCGATTTTGAAACCTCCCCCGCGGAGCTGAATAGTTGGGCAACCTCTGGGAATCTGCGGAAAGTGCTGTTATCCGGGGCGATATTTCCACGCTCGAGCGATTGCTTCGCGAAAACCCGAAATGGTTTGCCGGGGAGCAGCCGCCGGCATACGTGCCGCGCGGTCCGGGTCCCGATTACACCGATGCCGACGCCCGATCCATCATCGTGCGCGAGAACCATTTCGAGAGCTGGGTCGCCTTCGCGGAGCACCAGGAAGCGCTGAGCCGCAACAATTCCCCCGTCGCGCAATTCGAGGCAGCGGTGGATTCCGTCATCAGCGGCAACGTGGCGGTGCTCGAACGCTTGCTTCACGAGAATCCGGATTTGATTCGAGTACGTTCAGCGCGGAAGCACCGTGCGACCCTCCTGCACTATCTGGGAGCCAACGGTGTCGAGGGTTTTCGTCAGAAGACCCCGGGTAACGCGGTGGAGATCGCTGGGATTCTGCTCAACGCCGGGGCTGAAGCCGACGCACGGGCCGGGATGTATGGCGGATCAACCACCCTGGGCCTGGTGGCGACGAGCATTCATCCTTTGCTGGCCGGTGTGCAAGACGCGCTGATCGAAACTTTAATTCGAGCTGGCGCGGCGATCGATGGCCCGGGACGGGGCATTGTCAATGCGTGCCTGGCTAACGGCCGCGCGCAGGCGGCCGAGTTTCTCGCCGGGCGCGGAGCGCCGCTGGACCTCGAGGGAGCAGCCGGAGTGGGACGGCTCGATCTGGTCATCAGCTTCTTCAACCAAGACGGCAGCTTGAGAGGAAATGCAACGAAGGAGCAGATGAAGGACGGCTTCGCATGGGCTTGTGAGTATGGCCGAACCAGCGTTGTCGAGTTCCTTCTGCAGAGAGGTATCGAGCCGGACGCAAGAGTCAAACATCACGGACAGACTGGTCTGCATCGGGCCGCGTTGGGCGCGCACGTCGAAACCGTCAGATTGCTCTTGGAACACAATGCTCCTGTCGACGCCAAAGACGAAACCTGGGGGAACACACCTTTAGGATGGGCGCTCCACGGTTGGGGCGACCGCGAGCCTGGAGCCGCGCCCGGCCGCTACCACGAAGTTGTCGCCCTTCTCGTAGCTGCGGGTGCAACGGTGGACCCGGAGTGGCTCGCCGGCGACAAAGTGCGTGCCGACCCGCGCATGCTGACGGCACTAAGCCGAAATTCCGCGAGCTGACGTGCTCGTAAAAAGCAGTCTAGGACAGCCGCTCGCGCATCGCATCGAATCCCCGCGCGTAGTAATTGCCGGCCCAGCGCAGCGAAGCCGCATAGGCCACTCCGCAGACCGCGAGCATGCCGGCCATCGCGTACGGAACCGACCCCGCCGGACCGCGCAGAATGCCGATCGTAAACGCGCCCGGCAAACCGCTCGCCGCCAAACCGATGACCTGGTCGATGATCGACGATGTCTCTTCCCCGACATAGGGATGCCGCACAGACGTGACGTTTCCCCAAGCCATTGAACCAAGCAGCAATGAGAGCGCCTCCACACTGTCGTACATCCCTTCGATCCAACCGAAACGCCAACCGGCAAGCGCGAGCACCGGTACCCAACGCGCCGCGGCCAGCAGCGCGAGCGCGCGGTTCTTCGTGCCGACGATCTCGCTCCCGCGAAGTGGCCACAAACCGTACCGGTCAAGGCCGTCCGGGCCATCCGGCCCGAAGCAATTCATCGCACTCGCCACGGTGAGCACCGACGTAAACGCCAGGACGGCGCGCACCGCGTCCGGCTCGGGCGTTTTCGCGGTCGCCAAATAGAATGCGAGCGCCAGCAGGATCAGCCAAACCACCGGTTCCATGCGGCGGAAGTAGCGCAGATCCTTCCGCAACAGAGTCATCCCGACTGCACTAACCGCGTTCCGTGACACAGCCGCG
Organism: Bryobacterales bacterium; assembly: GCA_025462965.1. GTDB lineage: Bacteria > Acidobacteriota > Terriglobia > Bryobacterales > Bryobacteraceae > JALYXI01. The sequence goes on along the minus strand of JAOAPQ010000379.1, from coordinate 10,996 downwards.
GGCTCTCGCTCGAGCATCCAGATAAGGCTATATCGCCCAAGCAGCGTGGCCGCCACCGCAAGCACCGCCAACATCCCGCAAGCGACCCAACTGCCGGATGCGGCGGCCACGACCAGGTGCGAAGGCAGGAAGTTCAGCGCCACTGCCGATCCGCGTCCCATCTGTAGCCACAGAACGGCCCCGGCTGCGAGAAACACCCCGAGCGCCGCGCGTCCAAACTTTTGACCCGACGATGTCCGCAGAAAATTGCGAACGCCGAAACCCGACATAAACGAAGCAAGCAGGAACGCCAACCCCGCAATCACCGCGCATATCGGATGAGGCGATGCCCCAAGCGGCAACAGGATCGTAAGGCAGAAAAGCGCCCCTATCCAGCAGACGGGCGAAACCAGGCCGCCCCAGATTTCGGCGATTAAGCGCTCGCGCGCCGTAAGCGGAAAGCGTGCCAGCTCTCGCGGACCCATGCCCGTATTGCCCGTCTCCCACATGGGAGAAAGACAAAGCGCGAAGACCGCGGCCGCAAGCAGATCGAGTTCGAAGAACTGACCCTTTCGCGCCTGCGCAATAACGCTCTTCAGGATCGTGACGTACCGGGCGGATATCCCAACCGCGATCAGGCCAAGCACAACCAGATTGTTCTTGGCCGCGCTCCCGCCGCGGGAAACGCGCCGCCAATAGGCCAGCCACTGCAGCCGGAGAATGCCTTTCAACCCGGCGCTCAGCCCAACCATGCCCACTCGCCAATTTCAGGCCGTCCGACGTAATGGAAGTAGAGATCCTCCAGCGTCAAGCCCTTGTTCAACGTTTCCTCCATGGTCTGCATGCAGACGATTTCACCGTTCATGATGATCGCGAAGCTGTCCACAAGCTGCTGCGCGATTTCCAGAATGTGCGATGTCAGAAAAATCGTCACCCCCTTGAGCTTCAGCATTTGCAGCAAATCCTTAATGCTGCGGCCCGACGCGGGATCGATGCCCTCGAACGGCTCGTCGAGAAACAGCACACGCGGATTGTGCAGCAGCGCCATGGCAAGCGCGCATTTCTTGCTCATCCCGAACGATGCCTGGTCCGCATACGTATCGCGCACCTGCCAGAGATCGAGCGCTTCCAGCAGCTGCCGCGCCCGGCTCTCCGTCTCCTCGCGCGAAAGCCCGTAGATCGGTCCGCTCATCCGTAGATGCTCCAGCAAAGTTACCGAATGGAACAGAGCATTGCCTTCCGGCAGCACGCCGATGACGCGGCGCGATTCGATATCGCCCGCCCGGGGCACATAACCGGCTACCGAGATCTCGCCCGCAGTTGGCTGCAAAAGGCCGGTCAGCATTTTTACCGTCGTCGATTTGCCGGAGCCATTCGGACCCAGAAATCCGAAAATACTGCCCTTGGGAATCTCCAGCGCGATATTGTTGACCGCCGTAAAGCTCCCGAACTTCTTCGTGAGCCCACGAGCGTGTATTTCCGCCACTACCGCGAACCCAGGAAAGCCTGTGCCAGCAGCACCAGGCCGAAACCGAAAAACGTAGACACAATCTTCATCACTGTCCAACTCTTGAGCGTCTGTGGCACGGTCATTCCGAAGTACTGATTCACAATCCAGAAGCCCGCGTCGTTCACATGGGAGAGCATGCCGCCGCCGCAGCAAACTGCGAGATAGATCATCTCCGGCCGGTACCCCACGACGGACTTCACCAGCGGCGCAACAATTCCGGCCGCGGTAATGATCGCGACGGTCGCGGACCCCTGCGCCGCGCGCATGCCGACGGCCACCACAAATGCGAGGAGAAGCGGAGAAAAGTGGGACGCGGCCAGCAGCTTACCCGCGTAAGCCCCCGCGCCCGTATCCACGATAACCTGCTTAAACGCGCCGCCCCCTCCCATTATCAGCAGCAGAGACCCCGCCGGCGCGAATGACTTCATCGCGAGCTTCGCCAGCTCGTCTCGATTCAATCCCCGGCGCACGCCGAAGAAATACATGCAGGCAAGCGCCGTAACAGCAAGAGCTGTGAACGGATGACCCAGGAACGTGAGCGTGGCGTTTCCCGTTCCCGCGACCGTTGCCGCAAGAATCAGGACCACCGGCATGATGAGCAGCAAAACGACCAGAGCGATCGGCGGCGGATTGTTCCCCTCGTCCGCTGCCGGTTCCAGGCTGTCGGCGATCTTCGGAACGGGCACGAAGATGCGCTTGCCGATGAATGCCCCGTAAAGGATGCCTCCCACGATCGACATGGGGATGGAAAGCAGCGCCCCGTACAGGATCGCAGTTCCGAGATCTGCGCCGAGCAACTGCGCGGCTGCGGCCGGCGCGGGATGCGGAGGTACCAGCGAATGCGTGATGGTGAGCGGAGCGCACATCGCCATTCCGAAGAACAGCAGCGAGCGCTTCGATTCGCGCGCCAGGCTCCACACCAGCGGCACCAGGATGATGAAGCCGACCTCGAAGAAAATGGGCAGCCCGACGAGGAACGAGGCAATCAGAACGGCCCACACCGCGCGCTCGCGTCCGAACAGCTTCAGGAGCCAATCGGCCAGCACCCCTCCACCACCCGAATGTTCAAGATATGCGCCGATCATCGCGCCCAGCCCGAGCACCACGGCAATGAATCCGAGGGCGTCGCCCACGCCGGACTGGATGGACTTTATCAGGACGAGCGGCTTCATCCCGCAAGCGAGTCCGAGCGCCATGCTGGTGATTAACAGTCCCAGGAAGGCGTGCAGCCGCACGAACAGGATCAGGAACAAGAGCAATGCGATGGAGCCGAAAGTAAGAACGAGGAGCGGAGCGCCGCTTACGGAAGCGTGTGGAATTGGATGGTGCCCTTTCTTTCCCAGGCCGCGACCACTGGCCCGTTCGGAACCGCCGTCAATTGAACAAAACCGCCTTCATGGTCGAGAGTGACAGGCTCGGCCTTTCCGGGTACGCGTGCGTGAACGCCATCCGGACCGGACCACGCGACGAACAGACCTTCCTTGTTCGACGCGACGCTGGGGTTCTTGCCTTCGCTCAGCAGGGATTCCGCGCCGCCTTCCGGCGCAACATAAACCTGCGTCCCACGCCGCCAAACAGTCACGATCTTCCCATTCGGGCCCGCCGTGAAACCGCCCCCATCCATCGGACAAGCCTCCAGCTTCCAGCTTCCGCCGCCCAGCTTCTCCGCTGCCTGAAAGGTGCGTCCGCCATCGCCCGACCGGCTGATGTACATATCGCGATTGCCGGCCACCGCGTTGCGCCACATCACCTCGATGTCGCCGTTTGCATCGAACATCACCGAGGGATGGCAGCACTGGCAAATGCTTCCGTCGGGCGATTTGTAGACCGCTATATTCTTCGACCACGTCGCGCCGTCGTCGGTGGAATATGCGCCGTAGAGTTCAGTTCCGGATTTCCCGGGATTCAGGTGCCGAAGATCGAGCCACACCGCGTAAAGGCGGCCATCAGGACCCGCCGCCATCGCGTGCAGACCTTCGCGGGTGGCCCCGGGCACATCGTTCACTCTGGCCCCGGACACCCAAGTGCGGCCGCCATCGAGCGAGCGCCAGGTCAAAAGGTTTTCGCTGCCTTTCTCACCGCCGACCGCGGAGATCACGATTGCGCGCTGTGTAAATGCGACACGCGGCCCGCGATGGTTTCCCAGCATCAGCGTCCCGGCATCACCGACTTTCACCGGCTCCGTGAAAGTCGACCCTTTGTCATGGGAAGCGGAAAAAAAAACGGCATTGCCCGAGCCGAATGTTACCGCGACGAGCTTGCCCGACGCGGCGAGTTGCGGCTGCTTGTAATCCGCGGCTGTTTGCGGAATCAAGTGAAACGTGAGCAGGAATGCCAGCCCGAGCATGGACATATCATTTCACACTCGCGCAAACCGGAGAAAGTCGCTCATCGGCTTTCGCTATCATAAGGACGAACGAGCATGGAAACGCTACCAGCTTCGCCTGCCCGTAACAGAATTCCGAAGTGGCTGGTTCCCGCCTTGGGATATGCGATCGCGATCGCAAGTCTGATCTGGGTTTTTCATCAGTTCGACTACCGGCAGCTGGAGCGGGACGTCCGGACGCTCCACTGGGGCTGGGTCGCGCTGGGAATCCTGCTCAATCTTCTGGCTTACGTTGTGGATGGCTATCGCTGGTCCGTCATCCTGAACCCCGCCGAGGAAGCCCCTCCGGGTGAGTGCATCAAGGCGGTGTTCGTCGGCATTGTTGCCAATGGCGTGCTGCCGGCTAAAGCGGGCGAGGTGATCCGCTGCTACCTTCTTTCCCACTGGACCGACACTCATCTTTCGCTCGCGCTGACGTCCGATGCCATTGGCAGGGTGATGGACGGCATTTGGATGGTCGTCGCCTTCTACCTGCTTACATTCGGTATGAACGACATCCCTCGCGCGCTTCGGGACGGAACGATGCTGCTCGCGATCGGGGTGGCTGTGCTCACGGCCTTGTTCCTTTTTGTGCTGTTCCGCCGGGAAGACGCCCACTTGTTCGTTTCAGGCAGTAAATGGGCTTCGAAATTCGAGCAGTTATTACATGAGATTCATTCGCTGGGGGATCTCCGCACGCTTGGTAAAGCATTTGCCCTGAGTAGTTTGTACCTGTTGCTGCCGATTCTTTCGGTGGCGGCTTTGTTTCGCGCCTACGGTTTCGATTTCACTCTGCAACAGGCCGGGATTGTGCTCGTGATCGTGCACATCGGAACGACTCTGCCCAACGCACCGGCCAATTTGGGTTCGTTTCAATTCTTTGCCACACTCGCCCTCGATATGCTCGGTGCGGAGCGCCCCGACGCGAAGATCTTCTCTCTGATTCTGTTCTTTGTGCAAACCTTGCCGCAGATGGTAATCGGCGCGTTTGTCTTGCTCTTTACGGGACTCAAACTGGGCGAAGTCCACACTCATGCTAAGCACGCGCACCATTTTCGCCGCGTCCCGGCACAGGCGCCCGCCGCTAAGGATTGAGCTTTCGAAACAGATGAACCTTCCGGCTGCTCTTGTGCTGTTCTGCTCCGCCCTGTCCGCGGCCACCCTTCAGGACAAGCCGACGAGCTTTTGTTATGGGACCATCGGACGGAACATCCAGGCGCGCCTGCAACTCCATAACTCGGATGCCCGCGACACATTGCGTGTGAGAATTCGCGTGCAAACCATTGGCGGCAAGGCTCTCGCCGATCCGGTGGATCGGGAGATCGGGCCCGCCGGGAACTATGAGACGGTGTTCCAGCCCTCCGACCAGCTTCAGCAGATATGGGCCGTCCTGACCGTCACAGGCTACCGGCAAAGCCGCAAGGGCGATATCCCGATGCACTCCGACGGCCCGCTCGAAGGTGCGATGATCACCGAGAAGATGGAAGGCGCGGAAGTCAAAACGCGTACCAGCACCTTGACGCCGATCCTGGTGCAGGATCCCCACGACCGGCCGCGCGGCGTCGAACCGAACAAAGCCGTACACCCGCTGGGGGCCTTCTTCACCGGAGAGTTTGTTTTTATCGGTAATCCACGCGACCGCCAGCTCGATTTGAGCTTTTGCGCCGTGCGGACGGGCAGGTGCTGGCAGTACGGTCTGCCGGCGCGCTCGGCGGTGTCCGTCAGCCTCGTGGACTTCGAGGCGGCGCTGGGGATCGCCAGCCTGCAGGATTACGTGAGTCTCAACTTCGGAAGCGCGACCGCATTCTGCAACATGCGCAACGGTTCAGCGGATTCGGCCATCACGTTCGGAGACGCCGCGCCTTCCCCCTCCCGGGACACGCGGCGATAGCCGCGTTCTTCGGCGGTTCACCGCGCGCAGGGGATCGAGACGATTAACGCCGTCTATGCCTGCCGCGCCTTCCCCCTCCCGGGACACGCGGCGGTAGCCGCGTTCTTCGGCGGTTCACCACGCACAGCGGATCAAGACGATAAACGCCGTCTATGCCTGCCGCGCCTTCCCCCTCCCGGGACACGCGGCGGGTAGCCGCGTTCTTCGGCGGTTCACCACGCGCAGGGGATCGAGACAATTAACGCCGGCTACGCCTGCCGCGCGGGCCGGCCCCGGGGAGCGGAGAGGGCCGGGACCTCCATAATGGGTTCCGGCTCCACCTTCTTCGGACGCGCATTGAGCCGGTTTACGATCAGGTTCTCGCGAATCTTCTCGAATTTTGGTGAGCCCGGCGCCCCGCCCGCGGCGACCACTTCGGCGTCCGTAATCTCCTGGGCCATAGGAAGATACTTTTGTATGTAGTTGCGGATGCGATCCTGCACCAGCCGCTGTTGGGATTCGTAAAGGGTATAAAGGATCTCGTCCGGAGCGGCGTGCGCCAGCAACTGGTAAATCTGGGAAGGCTTGCGCAGCGTGGCCGATTTAAGCGAAGTCTCCAGCTTCTTCGCCTGCACCGGCACCTTCTTGGCGCTCTCCACGTCTTGCTTGCTGATACCGAGCGCCTCGTGTAGTTCGGTCTTCTCGCGTGGGCTCAGCTTTTCCGTCACGACGTTAAGGAAAGACCGCCACCCTTCCAGCCAGCCGGGCCCGCCAAGCGGAAGGCTTTTTTTCAGCCGCTCCAACTTCGTGACAGCCGCAAGATTCAATTTCGGACCCGCCAAGGCTTTCGAGAACAACGCAAGAAGTCCCGAGCTCTCCAGATCGCGAAGGATTTCGGACGGCGAGGGCTCATCGGCGATGTGCCGGAATTCCTCCAGCAGTGACGCCTGCGTAATAAACCGGTGCAGATTCTCGTCGAGGGCATTCTGGAACTGCTGCGCCGTGCGCTCCTGCACCGTGAACTGGAGACGGTGTTTCAAGCGGATGAGCCGCAGGAGCCGCGAAGGGTCGTCGTAGAGGGCGTACGAATTGGTTGTACGCAGCTCGCGGTTGGCCAGATCCGCCAGTCCGTTCGCTGGATCGATCAGCAGTCCCTTCGCGCCTCGGTTCAAAGCCAGCGCGATCGCATCAATAGTGAAATCCCGCCGCCGCAGGTCATCGTGGATGCTGGACGGCGTGACCTGCGGCTTGGCGCCGGTTTTCGCGTACCTCTCCTGCCGGGCCATTGCGGCTTGTACGGTAATGCCGCCGGGGAAAATCATTTCCACCACACGACGGTGATCATCCTGCGAAACAATGCGTCCATTCAGATTTCCGGCAATTTCTGCGGCCATTTTGAGCGGATTGCCTTCCAGCGTAAAGTCGAGATCCCGCGTGGGCAGGCCGCCGAGAAGATCCCGCATTGCTCCGCCGGCCAGGTACAGGTTCTGATTGGCCGCGGTGGCGGCGGCCTGCCAGTGCGCGACAATCCCATTCTGGCCGGCGGTCAGATGGCTCTCTAGCGAGTAGATATAATCGCTCATGCGCTCGCCCGTGGATGATGCTGATCGATGGTTTGCCGGAGCCGTGACCGCATGACATGGGTATAAATCTGAGTAGTGGAAATATCGGCGTGACCCAACATCGTTTGGACGCTGCGGAGATCCGCCCCGCCCTCGAGCAGATGCGTGGCGAAGGAGTGCCGGACGACGTGCGGTGTCAGATGGTGAAAGATGCCGACCTGACGCCCATAGTTCGCCAGCAATTTCCAGAAACCCTGGCGCGTCATGGAACTGCCGCGCGCAGTCACGAACATCCATGGACTCGGGCGCTGCTTTAAAATGGCCGGGCGGCCGGAGACTATATACTCTTCCAGCGCCTTCAGCGCCGACCGTCCCACCGGGACCAGTCGCTGCTTGTTCCCCTTTCCAGTGACCCGGATGACTCCGAGTTGGGCCTCCAATTCACCTACCCGAACATGGCAGAGCTCCGAGACGCGCAAACCGCTCGCGTAGAGAAGCTCGAGCATCGCCCGGTCGCGTTGTCCGATCGGTTTCGTTTCGTCGGGCGCCGCAAGGAGCGCCTCAACTTGCGATCGGCTTAGAAAATGCGGAATCGTCTGCCATTGCTTCGGCGATTGAACGTTTTCGGTGGGATCCTCCAAAATCTTACCTTCACGGAGGAGGAATCCGTGGAAGCTCCGGATCGTCGTAAGGTGCCTGGCGATGGAGCGGCTGCCCAGCCCGGAACGGTACAACGAGTTCAGGTAGAGCAGCAAAGCTTCTTTTGCGCCAAGGCCCGACACTTCGGCCGAGCCGCAAAAACTCTGGTATCGCCGCAGGTCGGTTTCATATGCTTCGATCGAGTTCGCGGCCAAACCCTTCTCCAAAGAGCAGAAGTTCAAAAACTCCCTGATTTCCGCGTCCCACATCGAGCCAATGATACAATAACCGCAAAAATGTTTCGAGAGGATGAAGCGGCGCGAGCCGAAAAAGGGGTATTTTGGCTGGTTCCACCACCAAGAAGGCGCTGATCCGACGGTTCGACCGCGAACCGCTGCAAGGTTTTCTCAATCCCCACGAGTATCTGCAGCCTCACGGAATTGAGATGCTAACTCCTTCCGGGACTTTGGTTTCCGTCAGCTACGGGGAGATTAAGAGCGTTTGCTTCGTCAAAGACTTCGATGCGGAGTCGGAATCCGCCAAGGTTTTCCAGAGCCGGCCCAAAATGGAAGGTCTCTGGGTGCGGATGAAGTTCCGGGACGGGGACCTGATGGATGGCATCCTGCCGAACAATCTGTTGCTGTGGGACCACTACGGCTACTCAGTTATCCCGCCGGAGCCGTACTCGAACAATCAGAAGGTCTTTGTTCCGCGCGAGGCCCTGAGCCAAATTAGCGTGCTCGGCGTCGTGGGCAGTCCGCTAACGAAAGGGACCCGAAAAAAACCGGTGCCGAAAGAGCAGATTGGTTTATTCGAGTAGATCAGGAGGGGCTCACCAGCTCGATGCTCGCGAGATCGGTCCAACAGTTACCGTATATGTTCTTCACGAAGTCCAGCGAGTGGACCCGGAAACTGCGCGGTCCTTTATATTCGGCCCACCGCTTTTCCGCCAGACGAATCAGTTTGTCCACCTGATCGGGTGGAATGTTCTGGGCGAGCGTCGTATGAGGGTGATAGGGGAACGGCTCCCGAAACGCCACGGTACCTTGGTTGAGAGTGCGATACATCTCACGAAGCTCCCGTTCGCCCCGCCAGAGACTGATGAAAATCACCTTCGATACCGGGAAAAGCTCCACTTCGCCAAGCTCCACTTCGAAATCCCGGAACTGCGCGGCGAGCTCCCGCAGCTGCCGGGCCGCTCGATCCGGGTCGCAGCCTACGGGCCTCGGAGGCAGAATTGTTACATGAGCGTGGGGGCTGCACCCCGGCACAAGTTCCAGTCTCAATTGGTCTAGAAAAGCGCCCAGCGGATCCGGGATGTAACTTACCAGGGCAAATTGGCTTAGCTGGGTAGGGGGCGCTTCGACACAATTCATGTTCTCTGGCATTGTAGCGCCTTAGGCAGCGGTAAGCACCCCGGTTCTAGTACCAATCCTCAGACAACGTGGGCCTGCAATTTGAGTGCCTAGGACTCAGTCATGATCCTTCTAGGCATTCGGCGATGTCCTTTTCCTTGATAGCGCCTTCCTTGATCATGCGCCAGTAAGGTTCCGTGATGTCCACAGTACTGGCGCCTTCGCCGGTACATACCCCCCCGTCAAGTACCAGATCCACGCGGCCGTCCATGGTGCCGAACACCGAAATCCCGCTGTCGCACGTAGGGTGGCCCGAAATGTTGGCGCTTGTGGAAATCACCGGTTGGCCGAGACGCGCAATGATCGCCAGTGCCACGTGGGACGGTGACTGGCGAACGGCCAGCCGTCCCGTGTTTCCCGTGACCTTGAGCGGAACCTTTGCCGCGGGAAGGATGATTGTGAGCGGGCCGGGCCAAAAGCGCCGGGCAAGAAGGTAAAAACGATTCGAAATCTCCCGCGTAAGCTCTTCCACCATCATCAGGTCTCCGACCAGAATGGGAAGCGACCGGTCCGTTTCCCTGCCCTTGGCCCGGAACACCTGAGATACCGCTCTCAGATTGAACGGATCCGCGATGAGGGTATATAGCGCATCGGTGGGAATGGCAACCACCTTGCCCCGCCGCACTGCGAGAGCTGCCCGCTCCACCGCCTCCTCGGACGGCTGCTCGGGGTCGATTTCGATCAGGTCGGTAGCCACTTCGGTCAGCGTAACATAGCAGTCTCGCTAGCCCGCTGTTCTAAGAGCATACAAAAAAAGGGCGCGAGTCATTACCGCACTCGCGCCCGCCGGCAAGTGCCGAGCTAAGAAGCGATGGCTGTTTGAGCCTGCACCCGAGGTTCAAAAGAATACCCGAAACCGCGCACGGAGTGGATAATCTCCGGAGCTGCAGGATCACGTTCAATTTTCTGTCTAAGTCTTAGAATATAAACGTCTACAGTGCGATCCGTAATCGCCCGGTCCTGACCCCAGACCGCATTGAGAAGCTGCTCGCGGCTGAAGACGACGCCGGTGCGGCTCATGAGAAACTCCAGCAGACGAAATTCGGTCGCCGTGAGGGAGAGCAGTTCGCCGCCCAGGCGAGCCTGGCAGCTGCTCCGGTCCAACTCCAGTCCCGCGGCCTTCAGCACGCGAACCGGTACTGCCTGCGTCCGAAACTGCAGCTTGATGCGTGCGATCAGCTCTCGAATAAAGAAAGGCTTGACGATGTAGTCGTTCGCTCCCAGCTCCAGACCCACAATACGGTCCGTTTCGGAGGCTCGCGCCGTGAGGAAGATGATCGGAAGGTGCAAGAGTTCTGCGTCGTTTCGGATGCCCTTGCAGATATCCAGCCCGTCGGAATCAGGCAGCATGATGTCGAGTAAAATGAGGTCGGGCCGGACGCGGCGGCACAACTCGAGCGCGCCCTTTCCAGTTTGCGATCCGCTGACGGCGAACCCCTCCTTCTCGAGGTTGTACTTGAGAAGGGCGAACAGGTCGGCGTCGTCTTCGATAAGAACGATCTTCTTCATAACTGGCTCCAGGGTAGCCAGCACGCTATTACAATATGGTTACGGAGACGTAAACGATAGGTGAAGTTAAGTTTCGAAGCGATAGCCGAAACCACGGACTGTAATTAGAAAACGCGGTTCGTCCGGCTGCGCCTCAATCTGCTCCCG
>JAOAPQ010000352.1 GCA_025462965.1 Bryobacterales bacterium | reverse complement strand
GAGCAGGCGATCCGGTATTCGAAGCCGCTCGAACCCCGCCAGCACGATCGAAACGTGCACGATCTCGGCTTCATCTTCATGTCCACGTATTTCCGTTGGTATGAGATCTCGCAGGAACCGTTCCTGAACGACGTTCTGATTCAGGCGGGGAAGACGATGTCGCTGCGGTTCCGCGAGAAGGGCCAGTACCTGCGTTCGTTCGTTTCGGAAGATTCGTTGTTCATCGACATCATGATGAACGTGGGAATCATTTTTTACGCCGCGCTCGAGACCGGCGACGCGCACCTGCTGGACGTCGCGATGCGACATTGCCTGACGACGAGGCGAGTGCTGGCGCGCGGTGACGGGTCGACGGCCCATGAGGGCCTTTTCGATCTTGACACCGGAGAGTTTCTGAAGCAGACCACACATCAGGGTTATCGCGGCGATTCCTGTTGGACACGCGGCCTGGCTTGGGCTCTCTACGGGTTCGGCACTTGCTACGAGTACACGCGGGACCCAAGGTTCCTGGAGACGGCGGAAGCCTGCGCGGATTTCTTCCTGGAGAATGTGCCCGCGAACGGCGTGGCGCCCTGGGACTTCGATGCGCCGGAGGAGAGCCGGAAGCAGGTGGATACATCGGCTTCGGCCATTGCGGCTTCGGGACTGTTCCAGTTGGCGGATTTGAGTGCGGACCGGATCAAGGGTAAGTTCTATGAATCCTCGGCGCGCCACATAGTGGATGTGCTTTGCCGGGAGTACGTGGCTTCGCCGGGCAATGGATGGGAAGGCATTCTCAAGGGCGGGGTATATCACGTCCACAAGAATCTGGGCGTGAACGAATCGGTGATGTGGGGCGAGTACTTCTTCGTGGAAGCGCTGGATAAGGCGATGCGCGCGGAATAAGGAGCAGGTATGGAAGTTCATGCACCGCACGAACCCCGTTCACTCATGGCGGGATTTTTTGCTGCATCTGGCGACGGTGACGATCGGAATTCTGATCGCCCTGTCGCTCGAGCAGGCGACCGAGTGGTACCACCACAAGGCGATCGTGCGGGAGGCGAAAGAGAACATAGTAAACGAACTCCGGGACAACAAGAAGAGCCTGGACAACGCACTGGCCCAGATGGGCACGAATCTGGGAAGTCAGGAAAAGGCACTTCAGGCGGTCACGGATCTGCTTGCTCATAAAGGTCTGAAGGAGCATGAATTAACGATAGGTTTTAGCGGTCCCAGCCTCAGCGCCACCAGTTGGCGGGCGGCGGAAGCTATTGGAGCCCTCAGCCTTATGGATTATCCGACGCTGAAGAAATATGCCGGGGTTTACGAGACGCAGAGCGAATATATGCGGCTGCAGGCCAGAACGGAGGACACTGTCATCGCGGCGACCACATATTTTCATGGGGCGGATTTCGAGAAGCAAAGCGCACGGGATCTGGATGAATCCAGAAGGCAATTGCTCGCGAGCATCACCGCCGCGCGGGTGCAGCAACAGGTGGCCCGGCAGCTGAGCGCGGAATACGGAAAGGTGCTGGGGCACCAGGAATAGGATCGTTCCGCTCCTTGTTGTCGCTGCACAATCCGGCTGGGTTCGGCGCGGCCGATCTCATAGAATTCGCGGTGGCGGCGTTGCTGGTTGCGCTGGTGCTCGGGTGGTCACGCACGGCGCCGGCATTCCGGAAGTTGGCGGCGCGTCCGGGATGGTGCATGGTGGTTTGCGGGGTGCTGCCGGTCGCGATGCGGCTCGCGATGCTTCCACGTTTCCCGGTGCCAACGCCGGCGGGCGCGGACGATTTTGCGTATTTGCTGCTTGGCGATACGCTGGCGCATTTCCGGTTCGCGAATGCGGTTCATCCGATGCACCGGTTTTTCGAGGCGGTATTTGTGCTGCAGGAGCCGAGTTACAGCTCGATCTATCCGGTAGGACAGGGAATCGTGCTGGCGTTGGGGCAGGTGGTGTTTGGGCATCCTTGGGCGGGGGTTGTGGCGTCGGTGGGGGTGTTCTGCGCGCTTTGTTACTGGATGCTGCGAGGGTGGGTGAGCGCGGAGTGGGCGCTGGCGGGCGGGCTGTTGGCTGTTTGCGAATTCGGGCCGCTGAACCAGTGGATGAATATTTATTGGGGTGGGGCGGTTTCGGCGGCGGCGGGGTGTCTGGTGTTTGGGGCATTGCCGCGGCTGCGAGAGAGGGGGAGTGCGCGTGATGGGGTGGTGTTGGGTTTGGGGTTGGCGGGGGAGTTGTTGACGCGGCCGTTTGAGTTCTTGGTGGTTGTGGGGGCGGTGGGGTTGTGGTGGGTGAGCGACAGGCCACGAAAAACGATGGCGTGTCCCACGGCCTTTGGTGATGGTGTGGGTGCTGGTGATGGTTTGGGTGGTGGTGATGGTGTGGGTGCTGGGGTGGGTGTGAGCGGTGGTGTTGGTTTGGGTGGTGGTAATGGTGTGGGTGCTGGGGTGGGTGTGAGTGGTGGTGTGGGTTTGGGTGGTGTTGTTGTTGTGATTGTGCTGGCGGCGGTGGGGATTACATCCTTGCAGAACCGGCAGGTGACGGGGAGTTGGACGACGCTTCCTTATCAGTTGAGCAGGTCTGAGTATGGGGTTCCGGCTACGTTTACGTTTCAGCCGAATCCGGTGCCGCATCGGGCGTTGACGGCGGAGCAGCGGCTTGACTACGACGCGCAGTGCGCGATTCACGATACTCCGGGGAGCTATCTGCAGCGGCTGTGGGATCGCGTGCGGTTTTACCGGTTCTTTTTTCTGGCGCCGCTCTATCTGGCGCTGCCTGCGTTTGCGTGGAAGCTGAGTGAGCTCCGGTTTGCGTGGGTGCTGGCGACAGTTGTCCTGTTCGCGCTCGGAACGAATTTCTATCCGTACTTTTATCCGCATTATGTGGCCGCGGAAGCCTGTTTGTTCGTGCTGATCAGCGTGGTCGCGCTGGAACGGATGCCGCCGCCGGCGGCAAGGATTATTTTGCTGCTGTGCGGAGCGCATTTCCTGTTTTGGTATGGAGCGCGGGCGATTGCTTCCGAACCGGACATGGATGGACGGGCTTCCGTGAACGAACGGCTGGCGAAGTCGCCAGGGAAGCAACTGGTGTTCGTGCGGTATGCGCCGGGGCATATGTTCCATGAATGGATTCACAATGCGGCGGATATCGATGCGGCACGGGTCGTGTGGGCGGCGGATCTGGGAAGTGCCGAAAACGATAAGCTGCGGCGGTATTATCCGGATCGCACGGTTTGGCTCGTGGAGCCGGATGCGCGGCCCGCTACAATAAGAAGAGATTGACAGAAACGAGCGTGATTTGGTTGCGTGTGGCGGCGGCCCTGTATTCCCTCGGGCTGCTGGATGCGCTATTCCTGCTTACACGCCAGCGCGATAGCTTCTTCCGGCCGGCGCTCGCGGCGTTCGGCCTGGGCGGACTGTTCCATCTGGTTTCGATCGTAGAACAGGGACTGATGCAGCACCAGTTCCCGGTAAACGATATCTTTCAAACCCTCTCGTTTTGCGGGTTTCTGATTACCGTTTCGTTCCTGTTCGTATATTGGCGCTACCGGACGGAATCGCTCGGCGTGTTTATTTTTCCGCTGGTGTTCATCCTGGCGCTGGTGGCGGGGCTGAGCAAGAGCTTCCCGGCGTGGTCGAGTCCTGAAGCCCGCGGCCTATGGCTCAAGGTACACATCGTCCTGATTCTGGCTGGATACGCGGCACTGCTGTTTACGGCTGTCGCGGCCGTGGTGTACCTGTTTCAGGAGAACGAACTCAAAAGGAAGAAGCCGCGTCGTTTTCCGTTTCATCTGCCTCCTTTGGGCACGCTGGACGACCTGATCTCGTCGTCGCTGCGGGTCGGCTTTATCTGCGTGACGGCGGGTATCATCGTCGGCAGCATCTGGGCATGCGTGGATTACGGGACGCGCTGGATCGCCGATCCACGGATCGGCATCTCTTTCGTGACGTGGGGCATCTATCTTGCATTGGTATTTTTCCGTAGTAGCGCGGGCTGGCGAGGCAGGAAGGCCGCGATTCTGGCAATCGCAGCGCTTTTCTGTTCGGTCGCCACCTGGGTTGCGCACGTGGGAATTCTGGTGCAATGAAGCTGCTGCTCACGGGCGTCAACCACAAGACCGCACCGGTGGAGGTGCGCGAACGGCTCGCCTTTTCCGATACTGCGATTCCGACAGCGCTCGATGCATTAAAGAACGGAAATGGAATCGCGGAGGTGTTGATCCTCTCCACGTGCAATCGGGTGGAGATCACGGTCGCGGCCCAGGACGACGCCGACCCGCAGGCGGCGATCGATTCCTTCCTGGTGGAAGCGCGGCGGATTTCATCGCATAGCCTAGGGCCGCAACTGTATCGCTTCGAAGGGCGCGAAGCGATTCAGCATTTATTCAGGGTGGCGGCGAGCCTCGACGCGATGGTGGTGGGCGAGCCGCAGATCCTGGGGCAGATGAAATCGGCGTATGCGCTTTCGAAATCCGCGGGCGTGATGAACGGTCTTCTGGAGAGCGTAATGAGCCGGGCATTCTCAGTGGCCAAGCGGGTTCGCTCAGAGACGGGCATCGGACAGATGGCTGTGTCGGTGAGTTATGCCGCTGTGGAACTGGCGCGTAAAATCTTCGGGACACTGACGAACCGGACGGTGATGCTAGTGGGCAGCGGCAAGATGTCCGAACTGGCAGCCCGGCATCTGCGGCGCTCGGGCGCTTCGCATATATTCGTGACCAACCGGACACACAGCCGCGCGGAGGAAATGGCGCGCCTGTTCGACGGAACCGTGGTGGATTACTTGCGGTTCACGAGCATGCTGCCGGAGGTGGATATCGTCATCACGTCGAGCGGCGCTCCACACTACATACTCACGAAAGAAGAGATGCAGCGGGCCATCGGGGTGCGCAAGAACAAGCCCATGTTCCTTATCGACATCGCCGTGCCGCGGAACATCGAGCCGGCGGTCAACAAGGTGGATAACGTTTTCCTGTACGACATCGACGATTTGCAGGGCGTCGTGAATTCAAATCTGGCGGAGCGGCAGAAAGAAGCACAGCGCGCGGAAGGCATCGTGGCGGAAGAGGTGGACCGAATGCTTGCCCGCCTCAAGGTCCAAGAGGTCGCCCCTACGATTGTGACCTTGCAGGAGCACTGGGAGCAGATCCGCGCGATGGAGACGGCGAAGTTCCTGCGTAAGCCGGGCGCGTTTACCGGGGAACAGTTGGAGGCTGTGGACGCGCTGACGCGTTCGATTGTGAACAAGCTCGCACATGCGCCGATTTCGGAACTGCGCAGACAGGCGGCCCACCCGGAAGGCGCGCACGTCATCGATGCGCTGAGGAAACTTTTCCGCCTGGAATAGAGCAGGATGCCTGACCGGCTCAGTCTGCATGCCCCGATCCTGGTCAACACGATCGGCCACTGCGCGGGTGCAATTGTGTTCGGCATTCTTCTTTACCTTCTGGTCCTGGACTGGCGCAGGGCGGCGGCCGACCGAAGTTTGCTACCGAGTATTGCGGCCGGTCTCGCTTTTCTCTGGAATATGGGATCGCTGGTCGGAATGGCCACCGCGCAGACCGGCGGCGCTATCGCCGACATGATCATTGCCGGGAGTTTTTCCGTGTTGAGCCTGCTTCCGGCAGTTCTGCTTCATATCTCGCTTCGTTCCCGCCCGCGCTTCCTGTGGATCTCCGGATATGCGGTGAGCGCCATAGCGGTGGCGCTGCATGTGGGCGATGTCATCACGACGGCGCCGCGATTCCACTATGCGGCAATCCTGCTGGTGACTATCGGTTTTGCCGCGCTCACAACCGCCTCCATCGTACACGAGGCCCTGAGCGGGCCGCACGACGGAGACGGCAAGCGCCTGGCCGGCGCCATGGTGTTGTTCCTCTTCGCGATTTCTTTCGTACACTTCGAATCCGCGCACGACATTAAGGCATGGTCCGGAGAGGCGGCGCTGCATCATGCCGGAATCCCGCTGGCGCTTTTCGTGCTGCTTCAGGATTACCGGTTTCTTCTGCTCGACACGTTTATTCGATTTCTGGTCAATGGGATTCTGGCTGCCTTTGCGGTTTGGATCTCGTTCAAGGCGGATGCGAAGCTGGGGCTCGTTGCTCATGCCTCGCACGACCCTTTCTACGCCGGTCTTATATTCACGGGCGCTTGTCTTGTGCTCAGCTTTTTTGTGTACCTACGCGTGCGTGTGCAGCGATTCCTGACGCATGCAGTTTTTCTTCGCTCCAACCCGGACAGGACGGGGTCGAAGCTTCGAGAGTTCGCGGGGACGATCCATTCTGAGCCGGAGTACGTCGCGGCGGCGGCGAAGGCAATCGCGGAGTTCCTCTCAGCGCGACGATTTGAAGTGATCGTCGAGAGCGGTGATGGATTGCCGGGGCCCGAAAGGGCGATTGCGGTTATCGATCCTGCCGGAAGCTGTGTCCCGAATTGGGTGCAAGCGATGGCTCCTCTTCGGTTTTCGCGCGGCGACGTCCAGGTGCTGCTGCTGGGGTCACGAAAGGGAGGAAGGCGATATCTGAGTGAGGACCTGGAGATGCTGGAACGGCTCACCGGCATTGTGTCCGAGCAGGTGGAGCGGAGGCGCAGTTCCGAAATGGAAGCGCTCGTCTCCCAGGCGGAACTCCGCGCCCTTCAAGCCCAGATCAATCCCCACTTCTTCTTCAATGCTCTGAATACGCTTTACGGGGTGATTGCCCGTGAGAATTCCGCCGCGCGCCGGCTGGTCCTGAATCTGGCCGGCCTGTTTCGATACTCGTTCGCCGTGAGCTCAAGTTTGAGTCCGCTCGCGGAGGAGATCAAGATCGTGCGCGCCTACCTGGAAATCGAAGAA
>JAOAPQ010000327.1 GCA_025462965.1 Bryobacterales bacterium | reverse complement strand
GTCTACTGCCGCGAAAAGTACTCCGAGCCTTCCTATCGCGGCGTCTCGCTCATTTACCTTCCGACGATTCGCCACAAGTATCTCGACACGCTTGCGCACACGTTCTACTCGACAATCCATTTACTGTGTCACCGATCGGATGTCGCGCTCTATTGCAACGCCGCCAACGCCCTTTTCACTATCGCTCCGCGCGCGGCCCGCATTCCGGTGGCGCTCAATGTGGACGGGATCGAGCGCAAACGCAAGAAGTGGAATGCGTTCGCGCGGGCTTGGTACAGGGTGTCGGAGTACCTGGCGACTGTGTTTCCGAACGCAGTCGTGAGCGACGCGGAAACCATCCGGGAGTATTATGTGGGGCGTTACGGCAAAGCAACCACCTTCATTCCATACGGCGCCGAAACGGGGAAAGAACCAACGGATGGCACCGTGCGCGAACTCGGTTTAGAGCCGGGCCAGTACTTCCTTTACGTGAGTCGCCTGGAACCGGAGAATCATGCCCTTCAGGTGCGTTGCGCATTCGAGAAAGTGCCGACCACGATGAAGCTGGCCGTCGTTGGCGACGCGCCGCACGCGGCGGATTACATCGCCCGGGTGAGGGATACGCGGGATCCGCGCATAGTTATGCCCGGCGGGATCTATGGGCTTGGCTATCGCGAACTGGGCTCGCACTGTTTCGCTTACGTGCACGCGACGGAGGTCGGCGGCACGCATCCGGCACTCATCGAAGCGATGGGCCGCGGCGCGCTGGTCATTTACCGGAACACACCGGAGAACGCGGAGGTCTGCGCCGATGCCGGGCTTCCATTCGAAGACGAAGCTGGTCTGACCACGCGCATGCGCGAGGTGATCGCGATGTCGGAATCTTCCCGTGAGGTGTACCGGCAGCGCGCGGTGCAACGCGTGAAGGAATGCTACAACTGGGACGTGGTTACCATTCAATACGAGCAGTTGCTGGCCCGGCTAAGTGGATAACGGCCGCGTGAACATCCCCGCCCGCACATGGGTTGAAATCTCGCGAGGCCAGCTGGCCGCAAACTTTCGGAACATTTGCAAGGTCGTGGGCGAAGGCGTCGCCGTCTCGCCGGTTGTGAAGGCGGATGCCTATGGGCACGGCGCCGTGGAAGTCTCGCGCCTGCTGGTGGCGGAGGGTGCCCGATGGCTCGCGGTGAGCTGTGTCGCCGAAGGCGTGGCTCTACGGGAGGCCGACATAGGCTGCCGCATTCTGGTGATGGGCGGAATGCTTCCCTTCGAACGGGAGGCCGCATGGGGGGCGGACCTTACGCCTGTGATTCATTCGTTCGAGGATTTGCGCGAACTGGACGCCCTCGGTGTTGCCAGGCCCGTTCACTTCAAAGTGGATACCGGGATGACGCGCCTTGGAGCGCGCGCCGGGGCTGGCGAGGTGGTGGAAGCGTTGCGCTCTCTGCGCGCTCTGCGTGTTGAAGGGCTGATGTCCCACTTTGCATCGGCCGAGCATCTCACTTCGGACCAAAGCGACGTGCAGATGGAGCGGTTCCGCGCAGTGTGCGATGCCGTTCGCGCGGCGGGATTTGCGCCGGATCTCTTGCATTTCTCCAGTACCAATGGACTGGCGTACGGCCGGCGCGGGGCATGGCATTCGCTCGTGCGGCCCGGGCTCGCGCTATACGGATACATTTCACCGTCGTCGGGGACGAGCGGGCCTCTTACTCTGTCGGTGAAACCGGTGTTGAGCTGGCGCGCGCGGCTCGTGGGAGTGAAAGATATTCCGGAAGGCACGCTGGTCGGCTACGGCGGCCGCTTCCGCGCGCCAAAACCCATGCGCATCGGAGTGATCGCGGCGGGGTATGCGGATGGCGTTCCGCACCGGCTATCGAATCGCGGGCACGTGGTTGCAGGGGGCCGGCTCGTGCCGATCCTGGGCGCGGTGTCCATGGATCTGACCACCATCGATCTTAGCGAATCGCGGCATCTGGGAGTAGGTGATGCCGTTACGCTGATCGGTAGCGAGGGCGAAGTCTCCGTGGATGCTCAGCAGATCGCGGAGACGGCCGGTGAGATTTCGTATAGCGTGCTCTGTGGGATCGGTAATCGGGTGCGGCGGGTGTACACGTAGATGCCCATCAAGTAGAGAGGCCACAAAAGGCGATGGCCTGTCCTACTACACCTGAAATTCTAGGTCGACGTTACCGCCTGAGATGATCGCGCCGACGGTGCCGATATCAGCCGGGAGCTTGCCGAAGAGCACTGCCGCTGCTGCGGCTGCGCCGCTCGGTTCCACCAGAATCTTCATGCGCATCAGCAGGAAGCGCATGGTCTCGCGGAGCTCCTGATCCGTTACCAGGAGCACGCTTTCCACGAGTTCCTGAACGATCGGGAATGTCAGCTTGCCCGGCGACATGGTGCGCAGACCGTCGGCGATGGTGGTCGGTGGTGGAATCTTAATCGGTTTGCCAGCCTGGCGCGAAAGAAAGTAGTCGTTACCCAGTTCGGGCTCAACGCCGAAGATGCGGATGGCCGGATTCATCTCCTTGGCGATCAATGCACAGCCGGACGTCAGACCGCCGCCGCCCAGGCATGTCACCAGCGCGTCCAGGTGCGGCGCATCTTCCAGAAGTTCAAGAGCGGCGGTGCCCTGCCCCGCGATAATCATTGGATGGTCGTAGGGCGGCACCAGCGTTGCACCCGTGCCTTCCAGCAGACGTGCCGCAATCTCCTCGCGATCCTCGCGCATGCGGTCGTAAGTGACGATTCGCGCGCCCAAAGCGCGAGTCGGCTCCACCTTCGAGCGTGGCGCATCTTCGGGCATCACGATCGTGGCCTGTGCCCCGACGTGCTTCGCCGCTATGGCGACACCCTGGGCGTGGTTCCCCGAAGAAAACGCGACCACACCCCTCGCCACCTGGTCCGGCGAGAGCGAAAGGATAAGGTTCGAGGCGCCGCGGACCTTGAAAGATCCGCCGCGCTGCAGATTTTCGCACTTGAAAAAGACAGTCTTGCCCGAGCGTTCATTTACGCTCCGCGATGTCATCACGGGCGTCCGCCGTGCAAGCGGACGAATGAGGAGCGAGGCCTCAACCACCATTGCGGCCGTGGGAGAGTTCATCGGGCCGTCTGCAACTCGAGTTTCCGCTGCCGAAGCTGCTGGATGCGTTCCTGGTGTTCCTGATAAAGGGTGGCAAAGCCCGCCCAATAATATCCGCCGACAAACAGACCCAGGAAGGGGATGGAAAGGAAGTTCGAACTCTCGATGGCGAATCCAATCATGCCGAGGAAGTACGTTCCGCACAGCAACTCCGCGTAGGGAAGCCAGCCGCTACGCCGTCGGTATTTCTTCTGATTGGTCCGGCGAACCGGATGCCCGCCCTCAATGGCATATTTCGGCGTGCGGACGAAGCTGGTTTCCACACCGAACAAGGCCTCCAGCACGGCACGGGTGTTGATGATGGTGAGGGCCACACCCACGGCCATCAACATCGGAAGCAGCAGGATGGACCGTTTCCAGGTCTTCGGGTACAACTCCCGTTGCGCGATCACGTAGAACGCGGAGATCGAAAGGAACGAAGCCAGAATGAGCGGGACGTCCAAAAACACCATCTGGAGCCAGCCCATGTAGAACCGCACAATCATTACGGGCAGCATCAGCGCCGAAACCATGATCATGAACGGATAGGAAATGTTCGGGGTGAGGTGCAAAAAAGCTTCAGCTTTGACACGGAAAGGGATTTTCGCCTGCAGGATCGAGGGTAATAGTTTCCGTGCGCATTGCGTCAGGCCCTTCGCCCAACGCGATTGCTGCACCTGGAAACCGTGCATATCAACCGGCAACTCCGACGGGCAGTGCAGACCGGGCATGTAAACAAAACGCCAGCCTTTCAACTGCGCCCGGTAGCTAAGATCGGAATCCTCCGTCAATGTATCGTGTTGCCAGCCACCCGCGTCGGCGATCATCGCCTTTCGCAGAATCCCGGCAGTACCGTTGAAATTGAAGAACAAACCCGATCGCGAACGCGCGCCATGTTCCAGAATGAAGTGGCCGTCGAGCAGCATCGCCTCGACCTCGGTCAGGAAGTTGTAATCCTTGTTGAGGTAGCTCCAGCGGGTCTGTACCACACCTACCGCCGGATCGGCGAAGTGGTGGACCGTGCGCGTCAGGAAATCTGTAGGCGGGATGAAATCGGCGTCGAAGACAGCGACGAACTCGCCTGTGGCGGTCTCTAGACCTTGCTGCAGCGCTCCGGCTTTATAGCCTTCGCGATTGGTGCGATGCAGGTACTCAATGGGATAACCCATCGCCTGGTACTTCTGGACCAGCGCGTCCGCGAAGAGGTGCGTGTCATCGGTGGAATCGTCCAGCACCTGGATCTGCAGCAGATGTTTTGGATACTCTACTTTGGTGGTTTCGTCAATCAGCCGCTCCACGACGTAGCGCTCGTTGTACAGGGGGAGCTGGATGGTAACGCGCGGGAGTTGCGAGAAGCGTACGGGCGATTCGCCGGTGGCTTTCTTGCGGTTCTTGAAGTAGCTATGGATGACCTCGTACCGATGCAGGCCATAGACGGACATAACGCACAAAACGCCGAAATACGGAACCAGAATGGCCCAATCGAACCAGCTCAACGTGTGGATATCGGCGAATGTCTTGTCACCGAGACCCCGGCGAAGCTGATCGAAGGTGTTCGTCGCGAGCATGGCCAGCGGTAGCTGCATATAGGAAAACGGCACACTTCTGCCAGTATCAGTTTAACCGTTTTGCTGGCTGGCGGAAAAGCGGCCGGTGAGACCCCTCATGTGGCGCATTTCACCCCGCTTTCCGGGCATTTCACTTTACTCCTGTTACAGAACCGTGTAGGATCGGACAAATCGGCGCTTCCAAGTCTGAACGGGTCGTTCATCTCAATTTTATAAAGGTTTAGTCATATGGTTCGAGCAGCAACCGTATTAGGAATCAGTATCCTCGCGGCATCCGGGGGGCTTTTCGCGCAATCAACTGCCAGCAGCACGCTGCAAGGCACAATTTTCGACAGTTCGCATGCGGTTGTTCCGAAGGCGGAGATCGCGGTCGCCAGTCCATCCACCGGACTGAAGCGAACCGACACTTCCGGTGAGAGCGGGACCTACGTTTTCAACCAACTCCCGGCGGGTATCTATACGGTGATGGTGAAGGCTCCCGGCTTCACCACCGCCGTTTACCCGAAGGTCGAACTCCAGGTTGGAACGGCGGCCGAATTGAACGTGAGCCTCACGACAGGCGCGCACGGCGATATGGTGACGGTCGACGCGTCCGCGCCGATTATCGACACAGCCAAGACGGATGTCAGCATGGCGATTACACCAGCCGACGTCCAGAACCTGCCCTTGAACGGGCGCGATTTCGCTAACCTTGCGTTCCTTGCGCCGGGCGCAAAGCCGGTCAACGCTTACGATCCGACCAAAGCCCGCACGGCGGTATTTGCGGTTAGCGGGTCGGGTGGCCGGAACGTAAATGTTACGGTCAACGGCATAGACGACAAGGACAACACGGTTGGCGGGCCTGTGATGCAACTGCCGCTCGAAGCTGTGGAAGAATTCAACATCAGCACCCAGCGATTCTCGGCCGCCAATGGGCGTAGCGAAGGCGCCGCAATCAATCTGGTTACCAAGTCGGGCACCAACCTCTTCCACGGCTCTCTTTTTCTCTTCGATCGCGATACCGTACTCAACTCGAACGACTATTTCTCGAAACAGGGCGGCCAACCAACTTCACCCTACAGCCGACAGCAATACGGCGGCTCTTTCGGCGGCCCGATCGTGAAGGACAAAACGTTCGCTTATTTCGCGATCGAACGCCAGCGCGAGCAGAGCAATGTGACCGTGAACCAGAGCGCATACACCAACCTGGTTCTGGCGGAGCCACTGGGCGCCCAACCCGCGCATCAACTGCCTACCCCATACAACGATCAGCGGTACACCGGACGTCTGGATCACCGCTTCAGCCCGAGCGAATCCCTCTCCGTCAGCTACAACTCGCAGGGTAACCGCGGCCTGAATGACCAGGCGGGTTCCACGAACGATTTGACCGCCGGCAATTTCACGACGAATCGGCTCATCCTGGCGACCGCCTCCTTGACCTCGGTTCTTTCTCCCAGTGTCGTCAATTCGTTCACGGCCGGGTATCAGTATTGGAATAATGTAATCGATTCGAATACCAAGGTGCCGTACGTCTTATTCCCGAGCGCGGCGTTCGGCACCAATCCGAATGTTCCGCAGCAGTCTTATCAAAAGAAGTGGCAGTTCCGGGACGACTACGCCTGGACCAAAGGTAAGCATTCGTTCAAGACAGGCTTCGATTTCGTCAAGCTTCCGCAGCTCGGCGGCTTCTTCCAGACTCCCTCCACATTGAACGTGTCCTTCTTTGACGATCCGACCAAAATCACAACCGATAAGGCGGATTACCCGAACGGTTTCGCGACTCCGGGCGCGGTTTCCAGCATGACCGCGTCGGCCGGCAACTCCTATTTCAGCAGTGCCCACGCGAAGATGTTCGGGCTGTACTTCCAGGATGACTGGAAGGTCACTCCGCGCCTGACGATCGACCTCGGTGTGCGTTGGGACAAAGACTATGATCTGACCGGCGGCGACACTCAGAACCTGAACCGCACTTATCTAGCGCTTAAGGCGATCGGCAGTCCTTACGCAGGTAACCCGAAAAACGATAACAAGGACTTCAGCCCGCGCGTTGGTTTTGCCTATGACATAACCGGTTCCGGGCACCACGTCCTTCGTGGCGGTTACGGCATCTACTTCGACCAGACTTTCCAGAATATTCCGTTGTTCGCTGAGCAACAGGAGGGCGCTACCATCTTCACTCAGGTGCTCAACCTTTCCAGCAGCGGACCCGGAGATTCCAAAGCCAGTCTTGTTCCCGGCACCAATATCCTGCTCTCGAATTACCGGTATGGCGTTGACCCATTGCCCCTCCTGCCCGCGCCTTCGGCCAACCTGACGGCCGGGGCGACCGGTTGGATCGTCAGCCCGAATTATCACAATCCGTATAACCAGGAATGGAACCTCGCCTACTCCTGGCAGCTTTCGGCCAACGATGCGGTTTCTTTCGAAGGCATCCATACTCTGGGACTGCGTGAAGAGAAACGGGTCAATATCAACCCGAAGGATCTGACGACCGGCGCGCGCGTGTACGATGCGGCTTTCACCGCAGCGGGCTTGCCGAAACTGGCACAGATTTATATGCCATCCTCAGTAAACCGTTCGCGCTACGACGCGTTCAACGTGGTCTACACCCACCGGTTTACCAGGCACTTCAGCATCAACACGAATTATGTCCGCTCCCGTGCGCTCGCATACGGGGGGGCCGCGGCCAGCTATTCGAATGCCGCTATCAATCCGAACGCCATTTTCGGACCTGGCGAGCTCGGGCCCTCGCCGAGCGATGAGCCGAACCGTTGGGTATTTAGCGGATACTACGAAGCGCCCCTGGGCTTCCGCATCGCCCCGATCGTGCAATGGGCCTCGGGCCGGCCATACAACGCCACGGAAGGAATCAGCGATATCTACGGTTACGGAAGCGGCAACGCCGCCTGGCGTGCTGTAGTGCCCGTGAATGCTCCGACGGACTACACCGCGACTGCTACCTACACAGCTTCACAACTGGTGGCGGGCCTTGCCAATGGAACTCTCAAGACGCTGCCCTTCGACTATTTCCGGGGCAATGCATTCTTCCAGATGGATCTGCGGGTGAGCAAGGAGTTCAAGTTTGGGGAGCGCCACAAGCTGGAATTCATTGCCCAGCTCTTCGATCTGACGAATCGGGCAAACTTCGGCACGCAATACACCACAAGCATCCGCTCCTCTAATTTTGGCAAACCGAGCAACTTCCTCTCCGCCAGCGGTACCGTGGTGCCCCATGCCTTCGAAGGGGAGTTGGGTTTCATGTACCGTTTCTGATACTACTTCCCTGACGAGCAAATCGTGCCGACCGCCCCGGCGCGATTTGCTCAACCACCACGGATTTCATAGCTTCCGCCCCGCTCAAACGCATTTCGTCCTTTACTCCCACCAAACAAATGTGTAATATCTAACAATCGGCGAGGGGTTGCAGTTAGACGTATATCCAGCCGTTCGGTTACGATCCCGGAACAATTTCGTTCGTAAAAAGGAGCTGTTGGCCATGAACAAGTCGAGTCTGCGTGGTTTGCTGCCGCTGACCTTCGGATTGATCGCGCTGCTCGCGCCCTGCGCTTTTGCACAGGAAACAACGGCGGGAATTCAGGGGACGGTTAAAGATCCTTCGGGCGGGGTGGTCGCAAACGCCACCGTTGAAGTCTCAAGCCCGGCTCTGATTGGAACCAAAACCGCCCATTCCGATAGTGGGGGCGCATACCGGTTCGCTGCCTTACCCCCGGGCGTCTACGAGATGACGACGACCGCGCCGGGCTTCCGTACCTCGCGGGAAAAGGGCATCGACTTGAGCGCCGGCCGCCTGCCGACCATAGAGGTGCAGCTGCAGGTAGGTGCAGTGGCGGAAACGGTTGATGTTTCCGGTGCGGCTCCCATTGTGGACGTGACCCAAAGCAAGGTGGCGGTAACGGTGGAGAGGGAGATCCTCGACAACATTCCCAAGGGGCGCTCCTTCCAGTCGGTGATTCCTTTTGCCGCGGGTGCGCGCCAGGAGCCTCTGCAGAGCGGTACCTCGAACCGCGATAACGGCTTCCAGATTGACGGTGCTACCGATTCCGAAAACGTGTACCTGATCGATGGCGTGAACACCACGAACATCCAAAACGGCGGAGTGGGTAAGAACTTCCAGACGGAATTTATTGAAGAGGTTCAGATCAAATCGAGCAGCTTCGAGGCCGAGTACGGCGGGGCCATCGGCGGTGTGATCAACGCCGTTCCCAAGCGCGGTTCCAATGACTGGCACGGTTCGGTGCTGAGCTACCTGCGCACCAACGCGCTCAACGCCAACGATGCATGCGGATCAGGCTACACGTCCGGCGGCGTGGGAACGTTTGCCGGTTTCAGCACCACGTGCGGTTTGCGCTTAAACCCGGCCACTTCCCTTTCGACCGCCAAGCGTCTCGACGGAACTCCCGAGTATTATGTCCCGAAAAAGGACCATCGGACCATTCTCGAACCCGGCTACACGGTGGGCGGTGCGTTGTTGAAAAACAGGCTGTGGTTGTTTAGCGCCTATGTTCCAACCTTGGATACCATTCGGCGGACTACTACCTTCACCGGAGCCAACCCCGGTCCCCGGACACTGACCAGCTCTTATACCCAACACAACGCGTACAACCGGCTGGATTATGGAGCGTTGAGCACATTACGCTTGTTCGGCTCCTGGAATTACGCCTATTCGCGGACCACGGGGCAACTGGGCCAGCCGGACAGCGCCTACGGGCAGGTAAATGCCGGCGCCACAACCGATCCGAATACGTTGCGCGCGGATGCGGGCTCTGTGAATCCGAGTTCGGTTTACACGTTCGGAGGCGACTGGACGCCAACGTCGCGGTTGGTAGTGAGTGTCCGCTACGGCTATTTCTTCAATAACAACGAACAACGCGGAACTCCGGTGGGCACTCGCTTCGTCTACCAGTCGACCGTCAACGCAGCCAGCAAGGATCTTGCCGGAAATGCGTTCCCCGCCTCCTCGTTTAACCAGACCAGCTTCGCCAACATCCCTACTAACCTGGCGACAGCATACGACGCCTATAAGCGCAACGGCTTGAATGCGGACGTTTCGTATTTCGTGGGTCGCTTATTGGGCGGCTCCCATACGTTTAAAGGCGGCTATTTCTGGCAACGGCAGTCGAACGACGTTCTGACGAACTTCCAGGGCGGCCGGGTAGACCTCTATTGGGGGCAAAGCTATACTCCGGTTACAAGCAACACAGCGTGCGATTCGATTATCGCGGCGAATCAGGCCGCCTACGGTCAGCCTGCATGTCAAGGCAAATACGGCTACTTCGTGGTGGGTACCGGTGTGACCAACACCGGCGCAGACAAACAGTATGCCCAGGCGCTCTACTTCCAGGACTCCTGGAATGTAGGTCACGGCCTCACTCTCAACGTGGGCCTCCGGCTGGATGAGGAGCGTCAGCCTCCATACGATCCGAAGCGCTTCCCCACAGTTGAGTTCGGCTGGGGCCAAAAGATCGCTCCGCGCATCGGTGGCGCCTACGATGTGCTGCACAACGGTAAGGTCAAGCTCTATGCCAGCTATGGCAAGTTCTACGACATCATGAAGATGGGCTTGGCGCGCGGCTCCTTCGGCAGCGACTACTGGCATAACTGCGTCTACGCCATTGACGACACGAACTACGCGGCCATTACCCCGAGCTACCCGCAGGGAGGCGGTTGTCCGGCTACCGGCGTAGCCCCGGGTGTGACCGTCGGCCGTTTCATCGAAAACGTGGATTTTCGCGCCACCAAGGCGGATACGCGTGACCCGGCAATATCTCCGAATATGAAACCGATGTTACAGCACGAGGTGGTGATGGGCGTCGATTGGGCAATTACAGCGAACTGGAGCCTCGAAACCCGCTACGCCCGGAAGCGCCTGGATCGCACCATCGAGGACATGGCCATCACCGACAACCTGGGTTTCTACATCGGCAACCCGGGCTCAACCATTGCCGACGTGCTGCACCGCCCGACGGTGATTCCCGATGCAAACGGAGCAAACTATCTCAACACGGTTCCGTTTTGCGCGGAGTGCCCGCCGGTGGTCCCTGCGATCCGCCGCTACGATGGACTGGAGTTTCGCCTGTCCAACCGGGCCACCGGCAAATGGTTCGGGTCCATGTCTTATACCTATAGCCATCTGACCGGTAACTACGCAGGCTTGACCAACACCGATCCCACCGATGGCGGCGGCGGCCGTCACGCGCCCGATAATGGCCGCGCCTTCGACATCCCGACCATGACCTATCTTCCCAGCGGGAAGATTGACGACGGCCCGCTTTCGACCGACCGTCCGAACACGGGCAAGGTATTTGGATTCTATCGCCAAAAGTGGTTCGGACAAGAAACGATGGTCGGCTTTATCCAATCAGCGTTCCAGGGTACGCCGATCGGTACCTGTCTGCCTGTGGTGGGCACCTCTTCGGCTTGCCAGTGGGCTGAAGGCCGCGGCAATTTCGTGAAGCTCAGCCGCGCGGCGGACGGTACGATCGTGAAGGATGGAGTCGTCCAGAATGCGCGCACGGACAATTACATCCAGACCGATTTTTCCCTGCGACACGAAATTCGGGTGGGTGAAGGAAAGAGGTTGTCTTTCGAAGGCAATATCACTAACCTGTTCAATCAGCGCGCGGGTGTGGCATATTACCAGTTCGCGATACCCGCTAATCTGATCAGCCCCACGCGTGCGCCGCGCTTCTCGGGTGATCCTGGCATCGACTGGGGTAAGGTCATGAATGGCTACAACTATGTTGATGCGCTAAACGGCACGGGTGCATTCTCCGGCGTGCAGGCTCCCACCACTCTGGCAAGCCGCTATGGGTTGCCGCAAGTGTTCCAGGGCGCCCGCAACATGAGGCTGGCGGTTCGCTTCGTTTTCTAAAGCAGTTCCCGGTAGAGCCGCTCGTACTGCGGAATAATCTCATCCGTGCAGAATCGCGTCAGCGCCGTTTCCCGCGCTGCTGACGCGATCTGCGCGAACAGGTCACCATCGGTGAGCAGCGCAAGAACGCGCTTCGTTTGAGCCCCTATATCCCCTACCGCCTCCAAATATCCATCGACGCCGTGGGTGATCAGTTCCGGAACTCCCCCGACCCGCGTGGCTACCGAAGGCACGCCGCAAGCCATCCCTTCCAAAGCGGCCAGCCCGAACGACTCCATCTCGCTTGGCATCAGGAGTACATGCGCGAGCGGAATCAGACGTTCCACATGATCGCGCTTGCCGAGAAACGTGACATGCCGCGACACGTTCAACTCGCGCGCCAAATGTTCGGCCGGCCCGCGGTCCGGCCCGTCACCGGCCATCAAAAGATGCGCCGGATATTCGTTGCGGACCGCAGCCAGAATTCGGATGCAATCGAGAACGCGCTTAACCGGCCGGAAATTGGAAAGATGGATGAGCAGTTTCTCGCCCTCGGGAGCAAACTGGCGAGCACCCTCCTTCTCATGATCCGGTTGATAAATTGTGCAATTGACGAAGTTGTAGATCACCCGGATATCGTTCGACACGCCGAAAACTTCCAGTGTGTGCTCGCGCAGGTGGTTGCTGATCGACGTCACGCCGTCGGATTTCTCAATCGAAAACTTCGTAATAGGGAAATAGGACCGGTCGAGACCCACGAGCGTGATGTCCGTCCCGTGCAGTGTCGTGATGAAGGGGAGGCGGCGCCGCGGGGCAAGCATCTGCTGCCCGAGCATAGCCGAGATGGAATGCGGAATCGCGTAATGCACGTGCAGCAGATCGAGCGCGTGCTCTTCGGCGACCTCCGCCATGCGTGAGGCGAGCGCAAGACAGTACGGCGGGTACTGGAACAGCGGATACGTCGAGACTTCCACTTCGTGATAGTGAATATTCGCGGCGCCGGTATCCAGCCGGATGGGATTGGCGTACGTTATGAAATGGACCTCGTGCCCGCGAGTGGCGAGTTCGAGTCCCAGTTCCGTCGCGACAATGCCGCTGCCGCCATAGGTGGGATAACAGGTGATTCCGATCTTCACGGCTTCAGTTCTCCCGCGCCGATTTGGCCATGCAGGTTCTCATCCGGAGACGCGACATCGCCGCCGCCGAACCAAAGGCGCACGCGGTCGCCATCTACCACCACAGTGGGGTCGCAGATTACCTTGGCATCCCAGGGATCTGCGCCGCGAAATATATCATTGGTCCGCTCCCAGTGCACGCCGTCGGTCGAATGGGCCAAGCCGAGCGAGCGCTCTTCCTTCGCATTCCGCCCGGTAAACAGCATCCAGTAGAGGCCCGAGCTCTGCCATACAGCGGGTTCACCCAACCCGTTCTCGTCCATCGAGCCGTTCCCGGGGAGAGGAACTTCCATCACAGGATTGGCGCGCAGCCTTTCCCAGTGCAAGCCATCGTGCGAACGCGCGAGGCCAAGCTGCTGCCGACGCGCACGGTCCTGCCCCAGGTAGTAGAGATAGAACCACTCTCCGAGTTGCAGCACATAGGGGTCCGCCACGGCACGCTCGTCCCAGCTACCCACCGGACCGAAGTCCAGAACCGGCCCAGGCTCCTTCCGCCAGGCTCTGCCATCCGCTGAGCGCGCCAAACCGATGCGCGGGGTGTCCCGGGCGCCCGCCTGATACCAGTACCAGTATTCACCGTTCACCAGGAGCGCCGAGCCGTTCGCCGCGATGTAATCTCCCTCCCACGTGCCAGAGGCGGGTGAAAGGACGCTCCCTTTCTTCTCCCAATGCTCGCCGTCGCCCGATAGTGCGAGACCCGTCCGCCAAACCTTCCCGTCGAAGCCGGAATAGAAGTTCAGGTAAGCGCCATCCCGCCGGACAACCGCGGGGTTCAGGACATCGCCCGAGTCCCACTCGCCCGCGGCGCCGCGTGGAATCACCGGAGTAGTCCGCATCGTAAGACTGAGATGCGCGGGGGCAACGGTAGGAAGCACAGGCAGAGTGAAATCCGCATAACGGCCGCATCCGGCCATCGCAATGAGCAAAAGTCCGCTAGCGCTGGTAAAGAAAAATCGTATGGCTGCGGCCTTCCCCGTCGTCATCGATGGTTTCCGTCTTCACCGGAATCCAGCCGCGAAACTCGAAGTCATGGGCCACCACTCGCGCGCCCTTCTTCAACTGCTTCTCCAACATAGGCCGCACCTTGTCGTTGGAACTCGGCAGCAGATACACGGTCACCAGATCGGCGGAGCTGTAGTCCTGCGCGAAGATATCGCCCTGAATGATCTGGGCTTTACTTACCAAGCCCAACTTGCGGATCGCCGATTCGCTCTGGCGGCACAGGTCGTAATCGTATTCCACGCCGACGGAATCCGCGTGAAACTTCTGGGCAGCCATGATAACGATGCGTCCGTCACCGCTCCCCAGGTCGTACATCTTCTCGCCTGAGTGCAGATTCCCAAGCTCCAACATTTTAGTCACGATCGCCACCGGCGTCGGATAGTAGGGGGCCAGTTTTTCGACTTCGTGCGGCTTGGCTGCCTCTTGCGCGAAGGACGCCACACTAAGCAGCGCCAGGATAAACATGTTCCTCATGCAGTCACTCAACACATGTAATCACTCAACGATAGTTTTCCAACCGCGGCGCGAAAAGTCCCAGTAAATGACCATGCCCGCTACAACTGCGACGGACAGGAACAGGATTCCGGTACCGGTCTCTTTCAGTATGATCTTGCCTGAGCCGAAGAGCGTACCGTAGATCATGATACATCCGCACGCCCAATCGAGCATATTCCAGCCAAAGTCGCGTGCCGGCGGAACGTCGAGCGCGAGTTTGGCCACTGGACCCCAGCCCACAACCGATGGCCGTACGCGCCGGTAGAACGCAAGCAGCTTCGGCATCGGCTCGGGTTGCGTCAGGAACGTCGCCGCCAGCCAAACCACCGTCGTGATCCCCACGGTCACAAGCATAATTTTCGCAAACTGCACGGGGTCATCGCTCGAGAAGCCGAACACCGTCTGCATTGCGATGGACACAACAAATGCGCTGATCATTGCGAAGACCTCGCTCCAGGCGTTGATCCGCCACCAGTACCAACGCAGAATCAGCACCGTGCCCGTGCCCGCGCCGGTGAGCAGCAGCAGTTTCCAGGCTCCTGAGATTGAATCCATGTAGCGGGTGATCACTGCCGAAATCACCGTGAGCAGAACTGTTGCCACCTGCGAAATCAGCACGTAGTGCCGGTCGGTCTCGCTCGGCTTAAGAAAGCGCTTGTAGAAATCGTTCACGAGGTAACTCGCGCCCCAATTTAGCTGTGTCCCGATCGTGGACATGAACGCCGCGGCGAACGCCGCGACCATCAGTCCCCGAAGATAGGGCGGCAGGTAATCGATCATGACGCGCACATACCCGGTTTCGGGATCCGCCAGATTCGGATAGAGAATCACCGACGCGAGGCCCACCAGAATCCAGGGCCACGGCCGCAGCGCGTAGTGCGCCACATTGAACCAAAGTGTTGCCAGGAGCGAGTGCCGCTCATCCTTCGCACTGAACATTCGCTGCGCGATATAGCCGCCGCCACCCGGTTCCGCGCCCGGGTACCACGTTGCCCACCAGTTCACCGAGATGTAGACCAGGAACGTGATCATCGGCATCCAAGCCGAATGCAGGTCCGGGACAAAGCTGAGCGCGGAGCCCGCCGTACCGCTTGCAAGTCCCTTCGCCCGGTCGATCACGGCGAGCTTCTGCTTCATCTGGTCGATACCGCCCACCGCCGAAACGGCCGCGACCGCCAGCACGATCACCATGCTCATCTTGACCACGAACTGGAACATGTCCGTCACCAGGACACCCCATAGGCCGGAAAGGACCGAAATCGCGGATGTCAGCGCTATGATTCCAATCACGATCACGAGCGCCACGTCCTTATCGATCCCGAGCACGAGCATCAGGATCTTGACCATTGCCAGATTAACCCAGCCGAGGATGATGCAGTTGATGGGGATTCCGAGGTACAGCGCGCGAAATCCGCGCAGGAACGCGGCCGGTTTTCCGGAATAGCGCAGCTCGGCGAATTCCACGTCTGTCATCACGCCGGCGCGACGCCAAAGCCGGGCAAACAGGAACACGGTCAGCATCCCGCTCGCGACGAAGTTCCACCAGAGCCAGTTCCCCGCCACACCGTTGCGCGCGACCATCCCTGTGACCGCGAGGGGTGTATCGGCACCGAATGTGGTCGCCACCATGGAAGTCCCGGCCAGCCACCAAGGGATGTTGCGCCCGCCCAGGAAGAACTCGCTCATGTTCTTGCCTGCGCGCGCCTTGTAGTAGAGACCGATCGCGATATTGAAGAGAAAATATCCGGCGACGACGCACCAATCCAGCAGAGTTAACTTCACTTTCCACCAGCCCTGTGGATAAGCCTGTGCAAACTCCCGCCGCCGGGGAGCCTTTTACCAACCCTGCAATAATTCTGTAACACATTGCACATTTGTTCAGCAGATCTCCCGGGTCTGAGCTAACTCATTGATATTGCGTACGAAACAGGGGGAATAGCCCATCATTTGATGGCTAAACCCACACCTGCTGAAGCGGTATCTTGTTGCGGCACAACTCGCAACTCGCGGCGTCTGCGTAGTAGCTGGCCTCCAGCTTGGCGAGATAATACAGCGGCAGAGTGCCGAAATCGCGCGTGTGCGGCGTCGGCTGGTAAACGACCACCGCTAACCCCACCACTTCCGCGCCGCGACTTTCCAGCAGCTCTTTCATCTCGGCCAGCTTGCGGCCGGATCGAAGGATATCGTCCACCAGCACAACCTGCTCGCCCTCCTGCTGCTCTAGGAACTGCCGGAAGCGCATCGGCTGCTGTTCGTTTTCGCGCTCCGCCCAATAGACCTGCTTCGCGCGTAAAGCCTCGCAGACCCCGTACGCCACCGGCAGTCCGCCCGTCGCGGGCGCGACAATGGAAAGCTCGGGGATCATCGCCCGGATATCCGAGTGCGATCGCAAGAGGCGGCTCAGCCCCACGCTCAACGTTCGCGCATGCTGGTACTGCCGCATCGCGATCGGAACCTGTAGATACTCGTTCGAGTGGATCCCGCTCGGATACTGAAAGTGGCCTTCCCGAAGGGCTCCGGTTTCGCGCAGAACTCCAACGACCTCTTCTTGAGTCGGTAACAGATGCATGTTGGATCAGTTAGCTCCCTTTCCCAGCACCACTTGAGGGATTGTGCGGAAAAGAATCTTCCAGTCGAGCCCCAAAGACCAGTTATCAATGTACTGCATATCCATTTTCATCCAGGTCTCAAAATCCACGCGGTCGCGGCCGTTGAGCGCCCACAGGCACGTCAGTCCCGGACGCATGCGCAATCTGCGTCGCTGCCACACCTTGTATTGCGCCACTTCATCCGGAATGGCCGGCCGGGGACCCACCAGAGACATATCGCCTCTCAGCACGTTCACCAGTTGTGGCATTTCGTCAATGGAGAACCGCCTCAGGTAGCGGCCGATGAACGTCAGACGCGGATCGTTCGGAATTTTCGTTGCGAGCGTCCGCTCGCTCAAGTGCATCACTTCGGCCTTGCGGGCTTCCGCATCGACGCACATGGAGCGGAGTTTGTAGCAGGTGAACCGGCGGCCATTCAGTCCGCAGCGCTCCTGCCGGAAGATCGCCGGACCGGGCGAGGTCAGCTTGATCAGCAGAACGGTCAGCAGCAGAAACGGCGCGGTGACGATCAGGCCGGTGGTTGCGAGCACGATATCGGTCGCGCGCTTGATCAGCAACCGGATCTCATCGTCCGGCGCGGCGGAGAACGTGAGCAGAGGCGTCGAGCCAAGGCGCTCCAGGTACATCTCGCTGTTCACATGAGGGAAGAAATCCACCGCTACGCGCGTGCGCACGCCCTCTTCGTCGCATTGTAGAAAGACGTCCTCGAGTGAGCGGAGGGTTTCGCTTTCTACGGCGAACAGCACTTCGTCGATCACTTCGCGTCGCAGCATCTCCGGCAATCGCGCCAGCGGATACACGGGGTATGCACCCCCCAGCACGATCTCACACGAGTCTGCGACGGGCTCCGCCGCGAGGAATCCACGCAACCGCACTCCCTGGTCCCGCGCGGCTTCCAATGCGCGCGCCAGCCGGATCGCGCGGTCGCTCATGCCCACGATCACGACGTAGCGCAACGCTCCGAATTCGCGCCGGATCACGCCGACCAGGCGGCGCGCGCCGATCCGGAAGGTCAGCAGGAGTACCCAGACATACGCGGTAAAGAAAACGATGAACGGGCGGCTCAGTTCCAGCCGCAATGCGAACTGGAACAGCACCAGCCCCGCCGCGGCATACACGCACTGCCGGAGCGAGTCACGGACGACGTCGCGCGGCTCGCCGGCGCCGAGGCTTCCATAAACATCCAGCCAATAGCCCGCCAGCACCCAGTTGAGGATGCAGAGCCCGAGGACCAGCGCTTCTCTTTCGAGGGTGAAGTAGAACGTGTTCGAAAGCGAAAGCGAAAGGCGGGTCCAATATGCCGCCTGGAAAGCGAGGGCAATCACGACGATGTCGGACAACCCGAACAGCAGCTTGGCTTTCCGGTGTTGGTTACTGAACATCCGCCACCATTGTAGAATCAGCCGGGTCGGGATGGTATATTGGGGAAGTCGTCGCGGCCCCCCGCGCCGGTCCCTTACCGAAGGGCGCGTAGCTCAATTGGCAGAGCAAGTGACTCTTAATCACTAGGTTGTAGGTTCGATTCCTACCGCGCTCACCAGCACGATTGCAGGTTGACATGCCGGACTGGTTGAACATCGTTCTCA
>JAOAPQ010000308.1 GCA_025462965.1 Bryobacterales bacterium | reverse complement strand
GCGGTGGGGGATTTGGCTGCGATCGACATCATCAGTTCGTCGACCGCGTTCGCGGCCTCGATCAGTTCGGCCGGGTCGCCTTGCGCGAGGAGGGAGTAGTTCTGGTGAAAAATGGTGACGCGGACTGGTTGTTTGGCATCCACGTCCACGCCACCTTCCTATTGACCCAGGGCGTCAATCTGTCCGAGTAACTTCTCGATGCGCCCGCGAACCTGCTTGCGCTCTGCCCGAAGCGCCTCCAGCTCCTCGTTCAGACGGGCGTTTTCCTTCAGCGCGGCATCCTTTTCCTGCCGCAGCCTTTGAACGAGCTGAACCGCCTTAACGATGCGGTCCTCAAGTCCGGCTAGGGTATCGGTTTCCTGTTCCACGGTAGCCATGGATGTTTATGCGGCGGGCTTCGGCTGCGCCTTCAGCGCTTCCGACGCCTGGTTTACCAGCGCGTTGAAAGACGTCTGGTCGTCATAGGCGATCTCAGCAAGAATCTTGCGGTCGAGTTCGATGCCGGCCAGCTTCAGTCCATGCATGAAGCGGCTGTACGAAACGCCCGCAGCCTTGCAGGCCGCTCCGATGCGAACGATCCACAGAGAGCGGAATAGCCGCTTCTTCTGTTTGCGGCCGACATAAGCGTACTTCTGCGCTTTTTCAACGGCTTCCTGCGCCGCGCGGTTCAGTTTGCTCTTGGTGAGAAAAAAGCCGGATGCGCGTTCTAAGGTCTTCTTGCGGTAATCCCGCCTGTTGGTACCACGTTTTACTCTGGGCACGTTTCAACTCCTGATTGGTTTTGTCTAAATGAGGCGAAGCGGGCACGTGCGATAGCGCCGTTCACACTCGGGTATTCACTTTGCGAAACGAACCCGTTTAATACGGGAGCATTCGCTTAAGCTTTTTCTGATCCGCCTCGTCCGCGACGACGGTCTTATGCAACTTTCTCTTACGTTTGCGCGCCTTCGACGTCAAGATGTGGCGACCGAAAGCGTGTGCACGAACCACTTTCCCAGTTCCCGTCTTCTTGAATCGTTTGGCCGCGCCTTTGTGTGTCTTTAACTTAGGCATGGCTGTGTCCGAATACCGTAGGATACCACAGCAACTACCGATTGTCCTGATATTCGTCGAGCCACGCCATCTGAATAGCTTCTAGCTTGCCTTCGGTGGACGCCTGCGGGTCGTCGCGGAAATCCGGAAGCTCGGTGATCCATTTATGCAGGTCCGTGTAGCGGATGTGGGTGGGATCGAGATCCGGAAATTTCTCTTGCAGCGCGAGAGCGATGGAATCGGTTTGGTCCCAGGTGAGTGCGGGCATGGCAAAACTATTCTACTTTGTCCTTGACACTGGAAAGAATACGTACTAATTAATTAGTATGCGCCCGAAGTCAGCGACTCTTACTCCGCAGGAGTTGGAAATCATGAAGATCGTGTGGCGCCTAGGCAAGGTCACGGTGCGCCAGGTCTACGAGGAGATGCTGAAGGAACGGAAGATCGCCTACACAACTGTGATGACGATGATGAAAATTCTCGAGACCAAAAAATACCTTGCGAAGACTGAAGGAGACCGCGCCTTCGTGTACCACGCGTTGGGATCGGAGCGGGGCGTGATCGGCGCGATGGTGGCGGAGTTTGTGGACCGCGTGTTTAACGGCGCAGCGAAACCGCTGATGGTGCAGCTGGTAGAGGACCGCCGTCTGAGCGCGAAGGACCTGGCGGAAATCCGGAAGCTGGTGGCGGGAGAGAAGGACGAATGACTTTCGATCTGGCAACCCGAAACTTTGTGGCTCTGCTGCTGCAACTAAGCGTTGTGGGCGCCATCGGAGCGCTCTTGCCGACGGTTTTGCGATTGCGCGCGCCGCGGCCGCTGCTCTACTACTGGCAAGCTCTGCTGGGTTTGGTCCTGTTCCTGCCGTCGCTTCAACTTCTTGTGCCTGCCCGTCATGCCGGAGCGGGTTCCCTGCCCGTGCTCCGACTGACGGCTACGGCAGTTTCAGGCTCGCACGCGCCGGGAACCGGACGAGTGCTCGCGATCGTTATCGGCGCGGTCGCCTTGATTCGCCTGGGTTGGTTTGCAACCGGGTTCGTTGCGTTATGCCGCTATAAAAAACGATCGGTACCGATGGGCGCGGGCGCGGAGGTGGAAGTCCGGATTTCGGGCGACATTCCGGGACCTGTCAGTTTCGGCATCCTGCAGCCGGTGATCCTTGTGCCGGAATCGTGGCGTGCCATGAGTCCGGAACTTCAGAACGCGGTTCTCTGGCATGAGTTGATGCACATTCGCCGGCATGATTGGGCGGTGCATCTTGTGGAGGAACTCATCCGCTCGGTGCTCTGGTTTCAGCCAGCGATCTGGTACATCGTCGCGCAGATTCGGATGGTGCGCGAGCAGGTGGTGGACCTGGAGGTGGTAGCGTGCACGCGCTCGCGCGAAGCCTATATCCAAGCATTGCTCACAGCCGCAGATGCGCGGGACTCGATTTTTGCTCTTCCCGCACCCTGTTTCGCAAGGAAGCACCAGTTAGTCGAACGTATTCGCAAAATCACGAAGGAGTGTCGTATGTCTAAACGCCGCATTACCCTTTCATTCGCCGGAATCGCGATTGTTCTCCTCGCGGGAGGCAGCGCCGCCGTCTCGTCGTTCCCGCTGCAGGCCGCACAATCCGGAGGTTCCGGCAAGGTCTACAAAGTCAAGGATGGAATCACGCCTCCCAGGCTTGTTTACAAAACAGAACCGGAATATACGACCGAAGCGAAGGACGCCCACATCGAGGGCACTGTCAGACTGTCAATGGAAATTTCCCCCGAAGGCATCGCCCAGAATATTGAAGTCGTGCAGGGTTTGAACGAAGGTCTGGAGCAGAAAGCGGTAGACGCCATACAGAGGTGGCGCTTCGCGCCGGGCCTGAAAGACGGTGAACCGGTCACTGTCTCGGTGATGGTCGAGGTGAATTTCCACCTGAAGTAGCGCGAGCCTGTTTTACCTTTGAACGAGTATCGGCCCAGAACCTTCTGTTCGCTGTTAAAAATCAAACCAACTTATTTCATTTACAAATAGAACAAGCTACTTCCAAGGTGGCTAGCACTGCAACACAGCCGGATATAGTTCGGCTCGTAAGTGAGTTGATACTCAATCCAACTGATCACTCGTTACGCGATGAATTAAAGGCTGCTGGCCATAATGTATTGAATAGCGTTTCGGGCATAGCTATCTATGACCGCAATCAGCGGGAGTTAAC
>JAOAPQ010000302.1 GCA_025462965.1 Bryobacterales bacterium | reverse complement strand
GCAGAACCTCACTCTGAATATCGGCCTTCGCTATTCCCTTCAGCTGCCGCGCATTGAAAAGAATAACCTGCAGGGATTCCTCGACCCGGCTCTCGCCAAGACCGTTCAGCTGTCCACGCCGTGCCAGCTCCCCGATTGCAGGCCCGCATCCGCCTCCACGGGGTTGCCTGTTGTCACGCAAGCCACAGTGGTTCCCTTCGCCTTCTCCGGGTACGGAGGCCGCTCCCCTTATCTCACCCCCATCCGCTGGCTCGATTTCGAGCCGCGCTTCGGGTTCGCATACACTCCCAAGCTCCCGATTCTGCGCTCCTGGGTGGTTCGCGGCGGCTATGGTATTTCTCACTCGCCGCTGACCGGTCAGAACCGCAACCCCGTTCCTAACTTCACTTCCGGAGCGGCGAACTATGGAGAAACCGCCGGTCAGACGATCACGACGCCGCTTCCGCTCGGCGACGGCAGCACCGGTATTCCGGTCACGCGGTTGTCCAGCAACCCGCCGTACGTCCCCGCCGTCTCGGCTCAACAGATCCTGGGGCTCACCAGCAATCCGAGCGGTCTGGTCTACAATCCTGCGGTCAACTTCCCCGGCAATGTAATCTCAGGCGAAACGGCTGTTCCCTACGTCCAGAACTGGAGCCTTTCTCTCCAGCGCCAGCTCGGTTCCCACGGGGTGCTGGAGTTGTCCTACGCCGGCTCCAAAGGAACGCACCTCTTCATGCCCGCCGCGATCCTGAACAACCCGTCCTCGGGTTATCTGGCGTCCCTGCAGAATCTGAACGTCAAGGCCACCACTACCGTGCCGGATCCGCTCGGCCGTCTCAATTCGAGCGGCGGCGCGCTTTCCGTTCCGCTGTACTCGCTCGCCTCTCAATACCTCGGCTATTCCGGCGTCAGCACTTTTTATGATGCTTCCGGCAACAGCAGTTTCAACTCGGCGCTGGTGAGCTACCGCTGGCAGGCACGCCACTTCACAATGTACACGAACTTTCGCTGGTCCAAGTCCATCGATAACGCCTCCGATGGCAGCCCCGATAAGAACGCTCTCAGCACCGGCAGCGTCGGCGGCGGCCAGTATAGCTTTGGCGCCACCGCAAACGGCGACCGCTCGGTCTCCACCTTCAACATCCCCTATGCGTGGAACCTGGTTGCCGTTTACGATCTTCCTTTCGGAGAGGGTCAGATGTTCGGGAGCAACGCCTGGAAACCTCTCCGGCTTGCGTTTGGGAACTGGAACATCTCCGGTGTGGAGCGGCTCACGACCGGTTATCCTTTTACGCCGACCATCGCGACGGACAACTTCATCGACACGACCCACACTCACGAGATCCGTCCGAATATCGTCGCGGGCGTGCCGCTCGTCAATCCCGATTGGAGCCGCAGCTGTCCAACGACCAACACTTGCGCGCCTTACGTAAACTATTCGGCATTTGAGTTGCCGCCGGCCGGTCAACTGGGCAACGCGCCCCGCACACTGAGCGGCCTTACGGGCCCGCTGGTGCAGACCCTCGACCTCTCGGTCCAGAAGAACTTCAAGATTG
Organism: Bryobacterales bacterium; assembly: GCA_025462965.1. Lineage (GTDB taxonomy): Bacteria > Acidobacteriota > Terriglobia > Bryobacterales > Bryobacteraceae > JALYXI01. The sequence goes on along the minus strand of JAOAPQ010000302.1, from coordinate 8,870 downwards.
GCGAGAAGCGCCGCATCCAGTTCCGAGTGGACGCTCTCAACGCGCTGAACCATCCGATTTTCCGCACTTCCCCGAACGTCGGCGGCGGCACCGACATTTTCCAGAATTATCCGAGCTTCGCCTGGACGGCCGCATCCCTTCAGACCGTGTACACATCCTGGGCCGCGGCCAATCCCGGCACCGCTTTCCCCATCAGCGATCCGCGCGGGGCTGCCGCGCTGGCCGGTTTCCAGAACATGGTTCTTTCGCAGCAGAACGTCAACGGGACGCTGCCGAATAACTACTTCACGACGCAATTGCCCGCGCACTTCATCACCACGCCGGCTAATTCGTTCAACATCCTGGATGCCAGCGGCAACGGGTTCAAGTATTACGAGATTCGCAACAACACCAATACCGGCGGTCAGCTCAGCAATAACATACGTCTCAACCAGCAGCGTTATCTGCAGTTCGGGATCAAGATCTACTTCTGATCGCGGTCATGATAAACATTAGGTGTGAATCGCAGTTGCCGTAAAGCGCATAAGCAAAAGGAGCGCCGCGACCGTATCCGGCGGGAAAAACACCAGAGCAAACTGGAACGGGCCGGAGTCGATCCGGGGCCTTTCCCCGACGAGTCCGACGATGCGTCATTGGCGCGCGCCATCCCCCATTTCGCAACGGAACGGTTCTATTGGGAGATGAACGAATCGATGGGCGACCGCATCTTTGAAGACGCCGGCGAAATAACCGAGCTCTTTACCGATGTGGACCTGGAAGCGGCCAGAGCGTCCGAGAATCCGAAGTTTCGCGCACAGATGCTTGCCTTCGACGCGATGGAGGCGGAGAGCCCGCTGGAAGCCGTAGCCTTGGCGCGTGAGGCTCTGAAGATCGATCCTAATTGCGTGGACGCTCTGGCCACAGTCGCCAACGACCCGCGGAACACAATAGGGCAGCGGATTGCCGGACTACGCCTGGCACTCGCGGCTGCTGAGGCGGAGCTCGGGCCGGACTTCGCTGAGAAATACAAAGGACAGTTCTGGATCGATCACGTGACGCGTCCGTACATGCGCACCCGCTTCGATCTCGCGATGGAGCTGCAGAATGGAAATCAGAGAGAGGCGTTCGCTCACCTGGAAGGATTGCTGGAGCTGGAGCCGGACGATTCTCTGGGCGTGCGTGACATTCTGATCGGCTCCTATCTGCTGACCGGAAACCGGGAGGGCCAGAAGAGGCTTTTGGATCAGTTCGACGACGGCTTTTTTGCCATGTTCAACTGGAGCCGGGTGCTGTATGAATTCGTGAGTGGAGACCTGGGGAAGGCGCGCGAAGCGCTGGACCGCGCGCGTGCCCACAATCCGCATGTGGAGCCTTACTTCATTGGGAAACCGGCGCCGCAGCATTTACCGGAAGGATATTCGATTGGGGAACCTAGCGAGGCCCAACAGGTTGCCTTCTTCACGGCCGTCGCGTGGCGGGAAACTCCGGGCGCTGTGGCATGGCTGCGGGCGCAAACCGTTGGAAACGCGGCAGCGAAGGGTACGCGATGACATGCTACGATTCTGAAGAAACGATGGACGCCGAAATCAAAGCTGAATTTCAGAAGGTTGGCGAAAGGTTCGATTCGCTGGAGACGCGCTTCGACGGCCTCGTCAAGCAAATGCGGGATTTGGAGGCCATTCTCGGCGAATTTCATAAATGGGCCAGCCCGATGGAGCACAAGCTCCGAGCGCACACGTGTTTCGCCCTGGCCCATGATCAGGAGATAGCGGATCTGAAGGATCGCGTCAAAGCCTTGGAACGGAAAGCGAGCTGATCGGCCTCAGCTCGCTCCACACCGCCCTTTACACCTTGGACTTAATCACTTCCACCAGTTCTTTCACCGCCGCGGCGCTCTTATGCAGCATGGCGGTTTCTTCCTCGCTCAGCTTCAATTCGTAGATCTTCTCGATCCCGTTCGCGCCGAGTTTCACAGGCACACCCACGAAAAGCCCATTTATCCCGTATTCGCCTTCGAGATAGGCAGCGCACGGCAGCACTTTCTTCTTATCCTTCAAGATAGATTCGGCCATCTCGACGGCCGCCGCCGCTGGCGCATAGTACGCGCTACCGGTCTTTAGATACTTCACAATCTCCGCGCCGCCGTTCTGGGTGCGCTCCACAAGCTCTTTGAGCTTTTCTTCGCTCAGCAATTCGGTCAGAGGAATACCGGAGACGTTGCTCAACCGGACGAGCGGCACCATAGTGTCACCGTGGCCGCCCATCACGACAGCCGTCACGTTCTCCACCGATACATCGAGTTCCTTCGCGATGAATGTCCGGAACCGCGCCGTATCCAACACGCCGGCCATACCGACCACGCGGTTCTTCGGAAACTTCGAGACCGTGTACGCCGCCTGCGCCATGGCGTCCAGCGGATTCGTCACCACGATAATGATCGCGTCCGGCGACGCGGCGACGGCCTGCTCGGTCGCGGTCTTCACCACTTCATAGTTCGCTAGCAACAGGTCATCGCGGCTCATGCCCGGCTTGCGCGGGAACCCGGCCGTGATGATGATCACGTCGGATTTCGCGGTGGGCGCATAGTCGTTCGACCCAGTGATCGTAACGTCGTATCCCTGCACCGGACCCGATTGCTGTATGTCGAGCGCCTTGCCTTGCGGAACGCCTTCCACCACGTCCACCAGGACCACATCGGCAAGTTCTTTATCGGCGATCCGGAGTGCGCAGGTCGCGCCCACGTTACCGCCGCCAATGACTGTAATCTTCTTTCTCAACTTTTTTCTCCCTTTCGCAAACTAAGTCCTAAATCCCGCAGAAGCCGCTCGGGCACGGGCGAGGGCGCCTCGCACATCAGGTCGGCTGCCTTCGCGGTCTTGGGGAACGGAATCACGTCACGGATGGACGTCTCCTCGCACAGGATCATCACCAGCCGGTCGAGACCGAGCGCGATCCCGCCGTGTGGAGGCGCACCGTATTCCAACGCATCGAGCAGGAATCCGAAACGGCGCTTGGCTTCGTCCTCCGTAAAACCCAGCGCGGCGAATACCTTCTGCTGCATCTCGCGCTGGTGGATACGAATGGACCCGGAGCCGAGTTCGACACCATTCAAAACCAGATCGTACGACTTCGCACGGCAACGCGCCGGATTGGCGGTCAACTTCTCCACGTCTTCATCCAACACGGAAGTGAACGGATGGTGCGCAGCCATCCAGCGGTTCTCTTCTTCGTCCCACTCGAACATCGGGAAGTCCGTGACCCACAAAAATTCGAAACGGCGCGGATCGAGCAGCTTATGACGGTCATTGTATTTCTGGGCGAGGTACATGCGCAGCTGACCGCTCGCCTGGTAAACCGTCTCCTCCGGGCGCTGGCCTTTCGGCTCGCCACCCCAGGACGCCAGGATCAGCAGATCGTCCTCGGCAAAGCCGACGCGGTCCCGGATCTTCGGCATGATCTCCGGGAAATCGCGCTCCAGGCGCTTCGGGTCGTCGAAGACGCGCAGCCCGCGCTCCGTGCCAAAGGCCTTCAGATCGTCGCGCTCTTTCCGGCTGATGACACCTACCTTCGGGATGTGAATCGCAAGCAGAGGCAGCCCATTCGCACTCAGGTCCGGAATCAAGTCTTCGACGGAGTGCATCGGGGGCACTCGGCGATCCGGTTTATCACTGCCGTAATAGCGCATCGCCTCGGCGTAAGTAAGACGCGTGAACGGCGTCTCGACAGCAAATCCGGCCTCCTTGCAGACGCGCCGCATCAACGGCTCGATCACCGCGAAGATCGTTTCCATTTGCGGAAACGACATCTCGAGATCGATCTGGGTAAACTCAGGCTGACGATCCGCCCGCAAGTCCTCGTCGCGGAAGCAGCGGACAATCTGAAAATACTTGTCGAAGCCGCTGACCATGAGCAACTGCTTGAAGATCTGCGGCGATTGCGGAAGCGCGTAAAACGACCCCGGCTGCAGGCGCGAAGGAACCAGGTAATCGCGCGCTCCTTCCGGCGTCGAACGAGTCATGAACGGTGTCTCGATCTCAAGGAATCCCTGCGAATAGAGTTCCTCGCGGACCGCGAACGAGACCTTCGAACGCAGCATGATGTTGCGCTGCATGCGCGGCCGGCGCAGATCCACGTAGCGGTATTTCAGGCGCGCCTCTTCGGAGACGTTCACTTCGTCTTCCATGGGGAACGGCGGCGTGCGCGAATCGTTCAAAATCCAGATTCGGTCCACGACCACCTCGACCTCGCCCGTAGGAAGGTTCAGGTTGATGGTGTCCGGCGAGCGCAGCTCCACTTCGCCTTCAACGGCGATTACATATTCCGATCGTAGATCTTCGGCCCTGGTGTGCGCCTCCGAGCCCTGCCGGAAAACTGCCTGAGTGACGCCTTCGCGATCGCGTAGATGGATGAAGATGACGCCGCCCAAGTCGCGCCGGCGATGCACCCATCCCATCAGCACCACGCGCGAGCCGGCGTCCGCCGGGCGCAACTGGCCGCAGGTGTGGGTTCGTTTCAGGTCGCCCAGAAAATCAAGCGTCAATTCCGGCTCCCGGCGCCCGTGCTCAGCGCCTGCAAGAGTTCTGCCCTGCTCACTCTGATTTGTTCTCCCGTTTGCATGTTTTTCAAAGAATACTGGCCCGCGTTCATTTCATCTTCGCCGAGGATCATCACGTAGCGCGCGCCCACTTTGTTGGCGATTTCCATACCGCGCTTCAGCTTGCCCTCGGTCAACACTTCCACCGAGCGCCCCTCACGCCGCAGTTCGCGCGCCACCACGCCCGAATGGCGTAGCGCGGCTTCGCCCATCGGCACGACAAAGAGATCCAGCTCCGTGCGCGCCGCATCCGGCTGGGAATCCTCGATCGTCATGACGAGCCGGTCCTCGCCAATGGAAAACCCGATGCCCGGCGCCGCGACCTTCGAACCGAGTTCTTCCGCCAGACCGTCGTAGCGGCCACCGCCGAGCACCGAGTTCTGGGCGCCCAGGTTTCCGTGCACCACTTCAAACGTGGTGCGCATGTAGTAATCCAGGCCCCGAACCAGGCGCGGCTGCACGGTGAACGGGATCCCGCGATCCGTAAGCATTTGTTTGACAGCTTCGAAGTGCGGACGGCAGACCTCGCACAGGGAGTCCTGTATCGAGGGCAGCGCGTCAATAATCGGCTGGTCTTGCGGCACCTTGCAATCGAGCACGCGCAAAGGGTTCGTCACTGCGCGCCGCTGGCAATCGCCGCACATGGTATGGGCGACGGACTTCAACTCTTCCCGCAGCTTCTCGATGAACAGCGGGCGGCAGGTGTGATCGCCGACCGAGTTAATGAGCAGCTGATAATCGCGCACACCCAGCCGCTCGAAGATCTCGACCACCATCTCGATCACTTCGGCATCGATGGCCGGCGATTCCGACCCGATCGCTTCCGCGCCAATCTGATAGAACTGCCGGTAGCGGCCCTTCTGCGGGCGCTCGCGGCGAAACATAGGACCTATGTAGTAAAGCTTCTGCACGCCCGGACGCTGGTCGAGACGATGTTCGATATAGGCGCGGATTACCGACGCGGTGTTTTCGGGGCGCAGCGTGAGGGAGGACTCGTCGCGATCCGCGAAGGTATACATCTCCTTGGTGACGATGTCGGTCTCCGCGCCCACCCCGCGCGCGAAGAGTTGCGTTTCCTCCACAATGGGCGTGCGAATCTCGTGATAGTTATAAGCTTGAAAGACCTCGCGGGCAACGCGTTCCACGCGGTTCCATACCGCGGTTTGCGGAGGCAAAAGATCTCTCATCCCTTTTACGGCGCGAATCATTATTAGGGGGGAAACTTCAATCCTATCATGGGGAAAGAGACGAACACGTGACGCGGCGAATGTTCCTGGCGCTAGTGCCGTGCGCAGGTGCGTCTCGCGCTGCGAAGCTCGATCTCCGCGGCAGCGAAAAGCAGATTTTCGCGCGCATCAACACGCTCCGGGCCAGGGTGGACGCCCCGCCGCTCCAGTGGGACGATGCGGTCGCCGCCGCCGCGCGGCAGGAGAGCGAAGAGATGGCTCGCGGGCACTTCTTTTCGCACAATAATCCTGAGCGTGGGGACCTGAGAGCAAGGCTCACGAGCGCGGGCATCCCCTGGATTCGATGCGCGGAGAACATCCTGCGCGAGAACGGCTTCGACGATCCCGTGAGCGTCGCGGAAGTGGAATGGTGGTACAGCCCGGGCCACAAGGAGAATCTGGTCAACCCGGTCTACACCAAAAGCGGCGTCGGGCTGGCGCTCAGCGAGACCGGCTTCGTATTTGCGACTCAGATTTTCATCACGCCGCTGCCCCCGGGCGCGAGGAGAAGGTAAACGATAATCAAATTTACAGAATGTACAACCGGCTCCCGCTGCTCTCGTTGACAGTATTTCTCTGCGCCTGCTCCTCGACGAAACCCAAACCCATGACGCTTCCCATCGCCAAGGACATTCACTCATTCTCAAACCCGCAGCAGATCGCCGTCAGGCACGCGGACCTGGACCTTTCCGTCATTTTCGACCAGAAAACGCTCCAGGGTACGGCCGTCCTGTGGTTGGACCGAACCGACCCTCGCGCGAGGCAGCTCGTGCTCGACACACGCGACCTGCAAATTGACGAGACGGAAACATCGCACGACAACTCCAAGTGGCGCGAAGCGCCGTTTCACTTCGGCAAGTCCGATAAGATCCTGGGCCGCGCGCTAGCCATCGACCTGCCGGCTGACGCCCGTTTCGTGCGCATCCGCTATTCCACCGACCCAAGCGCAAGCGGCCTGCAGTGGCTCAGTCCTGCACAGACCGCCGGCAAGCAGCATCCGTTCCTATTCTCGCAATCCGAACCAATCGCGGCGCGGAGTTGGATCCCGCTGCAGGATTCGCCCGGCGTGCGTATGACCTACTCCGCGCACATCAAGACACCGGCGGAACTCACCGCCGTCATGAGCGCGGAACATGACGCCGCGTCGAAGGGCGATTTCCGTTTTCACATGAATGAGCCGATCCCCCCGTACCTCATTGCTATCTCGGTGGGCGATCTGGCCTTTCAGGAGACGGGTAAACGGACCGGCGTTTACGCGGAACCCTCTGTTGTGGCGAAGGCCGCGAAAGAGTTTGAAGACACCGAAAAGATGATCGAAGCGGCTGAGCGGCTTTTCGGACCTTATCGGTGGGGTAGATACGATTTACTGGTGCTGCCGCCCAGTTTCCCCTTCGGTGGCATGGAGAATCCGCGACTGACGTTCGCCACGCCGACGGTTCTTGCCGGCGACAAGAGCCTGGTCTCGCTAGTGGCGCATGAGCTCGCGCATTCCTGGTCGGGCAACCTGGTGACCAACGCCACCTGGCGCGATTTCTGGTTAAACGAGGGATTCACCGTCTACATCGAACGGCGGATTCAGGAAGAAGTGTACGGCCGCGCGCGCGAAGGAATGGAGGCCGCGCTGGGCCGTCAGGAGTTGGAGCATGAAATGGCCGGCCTGGACCCGAAGGACCAGGTGCTGCACATCGATCTGGCCGGACGCGACCCCGATGATGGCATGACTCTGGTGCCCTACGAAAAGGGCGCCCTCCTGCTAAGGCAGATCGAGGAGACGTTCGGGCGCGAGCGCTTCGACAAATACCTGCGCGGTTACTTCGATCGTTTCGCTTTCCAGAGCATTACAACGGCGCACGCGCTGGCCTATATGCACGAGAACCTGTTTGCGGAGGCGCCGGAACTGGCTGCGAAAATTCCGCTCGACCAGTGGGTGAATCAGCCGGGCTTGCCGCCGGGCGCGCCCGACCCGAAATCGGACGCGTTCGGGAAGGTGCAGGCGCAGGCATCGGCCTGGGTCAAAGGAACCGTGCACGCGGCTCAATTGCAAACAGCGGGATGGACGACACAGGAATGGCTGCATTTCCTACGTTCGCTGCCGGACAAGCTGAGCGCGAAGCAGATGGCGGAACTGGACGCGGCGTTTCATTTCACTGCAAGCGGTAACGACGAGATTCTTCAGCAGTGGTTGGTGATGTCGGTGCGCAACGGCTATGCGGCGGCGGATGAGAAGCTCGGGGATTTCCTCCTGACGGTCGGACGAAGGAAGTACATCAAGCCTTTGTATGAGGAGTTAGTGAAGACCCCCGCGGGCAAACAGCGCGCCGCGAGCATTTATGAGCGCGCGCGGCCAGGCTACCATCCAATGGCCCAAACGACGATCGACGGCATCCTGAGATAGCGGGCCAGTCCATGTCCGATCCGCAAGCCATCCGAATCCTCATTACCGGAGGAACCTTCGACAAGGAATACGACGAGATTCACGGCCGTCTGTTCTTCCAGGAATCGCACCTGCCGGAGATGCTCGCGCTCGGACGCTGCAGACTCAAGGTGGAGGTCCGAACGTTGATGATGGTCGACAGCCTGGAAATGACCGATGCCGATCGCGACATCATCGTGGAACAATGCCGGGCCTCGCCCGAGCAGCGCATCGTCATTACCCACGGGACCGATACCATGGCCGAGACTGCGCGCGCCCTCGCATTAAGGAATGACGGGAAGACGATCATTCTCACCGGCGCCATGGTGCCATACAAATTCGGAAGCTCGGATGGCCTGTTCAACCTCGGGAGCGCGCTCGCTTTTGCCCAGACGCTTCCGCCCGGCGTCTACGTGGCCATGAACGGACGGTGCTTCAACGCGGAGCGTGTGAGTAAGAACCGCGCGACCGGGATCTTTGAGGAAATTTAGGGGTAGTCGAGCGTGCTGTGCTATCGGGGCTCTCACCTCCGCACTACCGTTATCGAACGCCAACTGCTATTTCCCGCGGCGTCCAGTGCCTTCAGGATCAGGTTATTCGTTCCGGTCAGCACTGGAATCGTGGCGGTCCAAGTGCCCGTTCCGGTAGCTGTGCCCGT
>JAOAPQ010000281.1 GCA_025462965.1 Bryobacterales bacterium | reverse complement strand
AAAACTTTAGTGCCGGTGGCAGACTGTTAGCGAGGGCTCAATGTCGCGCGAACGGCAGCGCGGCCCGCAGGCCGTGCAGCAGTATATAGGCGTCCAGCGCGAGCGAAATATGCTTGGTGTAATAGAGGTCGTATTCCAGCTGCCGGAGCGAATCCACCTCGCCATCGGGCGATGAAGTGTTGATCTGGCTCCAGCCGGTCATCCCGGGCTTGATGGAATGGCGCTGTTGATAATACGCGAAATAACGGCTCAGCTCGTCGGCGAACTCGGGCCGTTCCGGCCTTGGGCCTACGAGCGTGATTTCGCCTCGCAGCAGATTGAAGAGACAGGGAAGATGCACTAAGTGAAGCTTGTGCAGCCACCGTCCTACCGTCGTGAGCCTGCCATCGAGCGATTCGCCGGCGGGGTTCGCACTACCTGCCGAGTGAATTCGGAATCTGTGCAAGGAGAACGGGATGCCGTGCAAGCCCACGCGAAGTTGCGGCTGCAACAGCGGTCCCTTGGAGGTTAACTTCACGGCCAGTGCGCATAAAATAAGCACCGGCGAAGTTACAATGATGGCCGCCAGAGCCAGAAGGTTTGTGTAGATGGATTGTAATGCAACACTACCGGGCCGGGCCGCGAGTTCGTTGTGAAAGATGATTTGGGAAGGGCGCAGCTCGCGTGAGCAAACACGTCCGCAAAGACTTTCATACGCGACGGATTCCTCCTCGATGGCTACGCCGCGCCGCGCCATCGCGAGCAGCACGGGCACGGGCAATTCCAACCCGCGCTGTAGCATGCCGACAATCACACGTTGGGCCTTTACCCGGAGAGCGACGCTTTCAAGGTCGTCGATTGTGCCCAGGAGCTGGCCGAGCGCTCCCGACCGCCCATGGGATTCCGGTTCCTCCGCGCTGGTTGCAATGTACCCCGCGATTCCGAACCCCAGTTCCGGATGCTCTCTTACGCGTGACGCAATTTCTTCCAGCACACTATCGTTGCCGATAAAGAGGATGTTTTGCGTCCCTACCATCCGGAGGATCACGGCGCTGTAGAAAATGCGCCAGGCGGTCAAGGTGACGAACGCAAGAGCGCTTCCGCCCACCATTACGAGCCGCGGCAGGCTCAGCCCGGCCAATAGATACGCGGACAAGCCCTGAAAGACCAGAGCGATGCCGAAGACATTGCAGAGCCGGAGCACCAGCGCAACCCGGGAATCCACACGCGCCCGTGCGTACAGATTATTGACAAAAATCCCGATCAGCACGCTGAAAGACACGAGCGCCAGGCGGAGCCAGCCGTTTTCGCCGTTCAGGTACGCCAGCGCGCTTCCTTGCACAAAAATGAAGCAGGCCAGCAGATAACTACCGAAAGTTAACAGAAACTCGGAGAACAGCAGTCCCGAAACGCGTGAGGGAAGAATGAAACTAAAAATTCGCATGGTGGGATTTGCCGGCGTGCCCAGCCCTTCGTACGCAGCGCGACATGAATCTTGTTAACTGACGCTTTCCGATTTCGTAAGGCCGCTCGCAGCGAGTGAGTCGTCCACCAGCGAAGCTTTCTCGGCGGCGCTTGAATCCGCCCGGTCACGAAGGTACCGGAACCGTGAGAGCAGGCTCGCGTGGATCACGTCTACGAAGGGCCCCACGATGGTCGAAAGCGAGGGCGATTTCAACTCGCGCGAAAACTCGACGTATCCGGTCGCGGAAAGAGGGATGCGAAGATCCCAGCGCCTGGTACCCGGTCCGTGCTGTTCCGCGCCTTCAAACGATTGACCGGCAACTTCCATACGAACGCAGTGGAAACCGAACTTAGACGCGCTATCGCTTACCGCGCGCCAGCATTCTTCCACGGATTGCGCCTCGCTCAACTGCTTCTCCAAGGCGTGCAGGTCCAATTGGGCTTTCAGGGCTTTCTGAAAATTTCCCGGGAACAGCATTCGGCCTGCCGCGCTGAATTCCGCATAACCCAGATATTGGATTCCGACCCAAGCCACTGCGCAGAACAGGAGGATGATCACTCCCGACACACGATCGTTCCTGGACACGCTTTGGAATAAAGAAAAAATCGCCACGAGGCTGCAAAGTCCGTACAGGACCAGAACCGCACGCTTGGGCGTAAGCCCCCGGTCGAGAAGACGGTGGTGAATATGTCCGCGATCAGCGGAGAAGATTGGCTGTCGCCGCAGCATCCGGCGCGTGATCGCGAGTCCCACGTCAATGAGTGGAATGGAAAGCGCCATGAGCGGCGCAGTCATGCCAAGCAGGGTCGCTGATTTCTGCGTCCAGATCACCCCGTAGCAACCGAGCAGGAAGCCGATCGTCAGACTACCCGAATCGCCAAGAAAGATAGTGGCCGGATTGAAGTTGTAACAAAGGAACCCGAGAAGGCAACCTGCAAGCGGTATGGTCGCCAGAGCAAGGGGCATATTCCCGTGCATCAATGCGGCGATAAACATAGTCAGCGTTGCAAACATACCCACGCCAGCCGCTAGGCCATCCATTCCATCCACGAGATTGAAAGCGTTGGTACACGTGAGCAGCCAGAGAATAGTCACCGGCAGGCTCCACCAGTCTTGGGTGGAGAAGCCCACCACATCCACCACCCGAACGCCGGACCAATAGGCCAGGCCCGATCCCGCGAGTTGCCCCAGCAGCTTCTGCGACGGCTTCAATCCAAACAGATCGTCAATCACCCCCACCGCGAAGATCACGCCCGCTGCCGGCAGCAATCCCCAGACCAGTGAAAGCTGAGCTTGATATGGGTTATGGGTGAAAAGAGGAACTAGAAGGAAACAGGCGACATACGCGCAGGCGATCGCCATACCTCCCACTCTCGGAATGGGATACTTATGAATCTTGCGGCCGTGGTCCGGCTGGTCCACGACATTATAGGAACGGAAGATGTCCCGAAAAATCGGGGTCAAGATCAGCGACAGCGCAAATGAGACAAAGGCAAACCAGAACAGTGAGGTGGTCATTGGAACGCCCCGGTCCTGCGGTTAGCCGCAACCGGAGATAAACGAGTTACAGGTTCGATTATAGAGGAAACCTGCTCGCCAGACCAGCATAAATCGTCTTTCAGAATCATGAAAAGAGAGCTCACAGAAGGTATCGCACTAACTATCGGACAATCGGAACTGTTACATTAGAGCGCCGTTGGTAAACTGAAGGCCGAAACCGAATGCAATCCTTCCGCGGCGTGGATTACCTACTCATTGATTCTCAACTGGATAGCCAGGAGCACCTGGTTCGCCAAACCGCGCGCGAGTTCGTGGAAGGCGCCGTCATTCCGGTAATTCGCGACGCGTATCGCGAAGGTCGATTCCCCACTCAACTCATCCCCGAATTGGGGCGGCTCGGCTTTCTCGGGGCGAATCTAGAGGGTTACGGATGCGCCGGAATGAGTAATGTCGAGTACGGCCTGATCATGCAGGAGTTAGAGCGCGGGGACTCGGGGCTCCGCAGCTTCGTTTCCGTCCAGGGAGCTCTGGTGATGTACCCGATCTGGAAGTACGGGTCCGACGATCAGAAGAACCGCTGGCTGCCCGCACTGCACAAGGGGGAGGCAGTCGGCTGCTTCGGACTGACAGAACCGGACTTTGGCTCCAACCCTGCCGCGATGCGAACCACGGCCGCCCGCGATGGCGCCGATTGGGTGCTGAACGGCGAGAAAACGTGGATCACCAATGGCAGTTCGGCGGATGTTTCACTCGTATGGGCCAGAACGGACAGCGGCATCCGCGGCTTTCTGGTGGAGAAAGGAACACGCGGCTACGCCACCTCGGATATTCACGGGAAAATGTCAATGCGCGCGTCAGTCACATCCAGCCTTTCCTTTGCGGATTGCCGGGTACCGGGCGCCGCGCTGCTTCCGGGCGTTTCCGGCCTGAAAGGTCCTCTCTCCTGCCTTTCCCAGGCGCGGTACGGCATCGGTTGGGGGGTGATCGGCGCCGCCATGGATTGCTACGAAACCGCGCGCCAGTACACCATGCTGCGGAAACAGTTCGACGACCGGCCCATTGCGTCCCACCAACTGGTCCAAGAGAAACTGGCCGACATGATCACGGAGATCACCAAGGCTCAGCTGCTGGCGCTGCACGCGGGGCGGTTGAAGGATCAAGGCAAACTTGAACCGGCCCACATTTCCATGCTTAAGCGGAACAACGCGGCGATCGCGCTCGATATCGCCCGTGCCAGCCGCGATCTGCTGGGAGCGAACGGCGTCACGGACGAGTATCCTATAATGCGTCATTTATGCAATCTAGAGACGGTCAAGACCTATGAGGGAACCGATCATATCCACGCGCTCGTCATTGGAGAGCGTGTCACCGGTATCGCTGCGTACCGCTGACCGGACGAGCGGTATCGCACTGTTCGCGCTGACCATCTTTACCAGCGCGTTCCTGCTGTTCCAGGTGCAGCCGCTGATCGCAAAGCTCATCCTGCCGTGGTTCGGCGGTTCGGCAGCGGTATGGACCACGTGCATGCTGTTTTTCCAAATGGCGCTGCTGCTCGGTTACCTTTATGCGCATGTGACTTCTCGCTCATTACCGCCTGAACGACAAGCGTGGCTCCATATCGGTCTTCTTACTTTAAGCCTCCTCTGCCTGCCAATTCTGCCAAGCGCCTGGTGGAAGCCCTCCGGTTCAGACGATCCGCTGTGGCGCATTCTCGGACTCCTCGCCGCGACCATCGGGCTGCCTTACTTCCTGATCTCTTCCACCAGCCCCCTGTTGCAATCCTGGCTCGCGCGGACGCGGACCGGCGGCGTTCCCTATCGCCTGTTCGCCCTTTCGAACGCGGGGTCCATGCTGGCGCTTCTGAGCTATCCAATACTGATTGAGCCGACCCTCACCAACAAACAACAGGCCTGGAGCTGGTCCGCCGGCTACGCGTTCTTCGTACTACTCTGCGGGTTCGTGGCCTTCCGCTCGCGCACTGCCCGTGTTCTCGAGACCTATGAACATTTCGAGGAAGGCGACGGGCCGGCGCTGCGCGATCATCTACTCTGGCTAGCGCTCGCCGGCTCTGCCTCCGCGCTATTGCTCGCCGTCACCAACCATCTTTCGCAGAATGTCGCGTCGATCCCGTTCTTATGGATTCTTCCTCTTACCCTTTACCTACTAAGCTTCATACTGTGTTTTGAAAGCTCCATCTGGTACCAGCGCGCGGTGTTCCTGCCATTATTTGCTATCGCGCTTGGCGCCATGGCCTACGCGCTGAGCGGTTCGGCACCAGACGCCACGTTCCGCAAGCAGATCGCGATATTCGCCGCGGCACTCTTCATTTGCTGCATGGTCTGCCATGGCGAATTGGCACGCCTCAAGCCGGCTGCGAAGCACCTCACCGGCTTCTACCTGATGACCTCCGTTGGGGGCGCGATCGGCGGTTTGTTTGTCGCTTTTATCGCGCCCCGCGTGTTCAACGCGCAGTACGAATTCCCGATCGCGATATTTTGCTGTGCGCTTACCGTCCTGATCGTCTATTACCGGGAGGAGCCGTTCCGTGTGGCTTTAAGATCGCCCCGCCAGCTCGCGTGGACGTTCGCTTTCGCAGCCACTGTTTTCCTGGCCGTATACACCACGAAGAACGCGCGCAATGAAGTCAGCGGAGCGGTGGTTCTGGTACGCAATTTTTATGGGGCTCTGCGCGTCAACGATACGGCGAAAAGCGCGGAACAGGACGCCACGCGCGAACTGACGCACGGGACGATCAATCACGGCGAGCAGTTTCTGGATCCGAAGCGCCGCCACGAGCCGACCACTTACTATGGTCCTGAATCCGGTATCGGCATGGTCCTGCGCGATTTGAGCACCGGCGGCCCTATCAGGGTCGGGGTGGTCGGGTTAGGAACCGGGACCATCGCCGCGTACGGTCGCGCGGGCGATACCTACCGCTATTACGAGATCAATCCGCTGGTGATCCAAATTGCCCGGCGCGATTTCACCTACCTGTCGGACACGCCCGCGAAGGTCGAGATCGCCCTTGGGGATGCGCGCCTTTCGCTGGAACGCGAGCAGCCTGAGAACTTCGATGTCCTTGCGGTGGATGCCTTTTCGAGCGACTCGATTCCCGTTCACCTGTTGACGCGCGAGGCGTTCGCGCTGTACCTGCGGCACCTGAAACCGGATGGAATTCTGGCGATTCACGTTTCGAACCGGTACCTGGACCTGGCTCCCGTGGTGAACCAGGAGGCCGTAGCCCAAAACAAGCCCGTCCTCCTGATCGACAGCGATTCGGACCAAGCGGCCGACACCTCGGAGGCGAGCTGGGTGCTCGTGTCCAGCCGCCGGAATTACTGGGATAAACCGTACTTTCAGAAGGTTTCCACGCCTATCCCCAAGCGGGCGCGACTGCGCATGTGGACTGACGACTACAGCAATCTTTGGCAGATCTTGAAATAAAAGGCGCGGTGAGCGGCCTGAAAATTGCACGGCGAACCCCGCATGCGGGAAGATCTTTCCTACTATCTCTGGGAGGTTGAGGGATCGCCTGCAGTGCGTCTGAGCTTGTCGTTCGTCGATCGCCTGAGGCGCATACTGCCGGACGGACCGGAAGAGCTCACCGGCCTTTTGCTCGGAACGCACCAAGGGTCCGGGACCATCACAATCGAAAACTTCGAAGCAGGTGCTGAAACTCACGGTGTCGATCAACGAAAGGTTGCCGGCTGCTTTGTTGTGAGAAGCTATTCCGGATCTCACATGCAGGCCCCCGATACGGACCTGCTCGAGGAGCGCCTTGCCGGCCGTTCCGGCGCGGTTCTCGCGATCAGGCGGAATGCCCCTGGCGTTCCCGCTGCAGCATTTTTCTTTTGGGACGGGGCGGTTCTCGACAGCAGCTTCGCCGCGCTCCCCTTTCCTTTTGACAGCGGCCTGCTTAGCTCCGAGGGCCACCCGGTCATGCATTCTGAACGCGTGGCGCCAGAGGAAACGGCTAGAGAGCTACCGATGCCGCCGCTCCGGAAACGGTTCAGCCCCGACTGGAAGAAGATCGGCGAGGAGGCGGCGTTGTTTGGTTGTGCTGTCGTGCTCGTCGGGTCCGTTATCGTTCTGGGCAGACACATATCGGCGCCGGCCACTGCCAAAGCCCCAGCTCCCGAACGGATGACAACCAGCGTCGCGCCGGCCCCGGCTGGCACGCCGATTCCTGACGGCCCGGCAGTGAAGAACGATGAACCC
>JAOAPQ010000272.1 GCA_025462965.1 Bryobacterales bacterium | reverse complement strand
TCGCACCCGACGCCCCCACCGTGACCGTTTCAGCCGCGCCGGCCAATTGAAGTTGGACATCGACGCGAACGACAGCGTTGCTGGATACATCAATTCCGCGCTGTGTGAAAGTCGCAAAAGAAGGTGATGCGACCGTCACGTCGTAGCGTCCCGCCTGCAGGTCAGGCAGAACGAAACCGCCGCGCTCGTTAGCCACGATTTCCCGGACCAGGCCGGTTTCCACGTTGGTGACCTTTACGGTGACGCCGGGAACGGCAGCGCCGCTCGGGTCGGTGATGTTACCGACCACGGAACCATAGAGCACCTGGGCCATGGCGCGCGGCAGTACTTGCCAACAGGCCAGGAATACCGCTGCTGCGGCGATCAGAGAAGCGCGTGTGCGTTGCGTCATGTTTGTTCCCTCGGTAGATGTGTTTCAGACTCGATAGTGCAGTGAACTTACTACCGCGCCCTGGCGGTTTCCATGTACTTCAGCCGTTGCATCTGTTGCGTCGCGAGTTCGGGGCGACCCAGCTTCTGATAGAGGCGCCCTAGCTGGTAATAGGCGCCTGGCTCCATAGGTCGGAGTTCAATGGAACGGCGGAACGCCGTAACTGCCTGTTCCTCGCGATTTGTCGCCGCATATACTTTCCCCCGTAGATAGAACAAATCGGCATCGGTGGGGGACGCCTTTTCCGCTTCCGCGAGTTCTGCGAGCACCTGGCCGTAGTCCACAGGATCAAAGTTCAGCAGTGCTCGAGCGATCAGGACATGGATCAACGGGTAGTCCGGTTTCCGCCGGACAAGATCGCGAAGGACCTGGAGCTCCGAAGGAGCATCCGCCAGTTTTCGGGAAGCATCAGCGATGTTCAGATACGCCTGATCTTCGTCGGGTGAACTCTTCAGCAAGTCGCGCAGCACCGTGATTCCTTCCTGGAAGCGCTCCGCACGAACCAGGTTTACTCCCAGGGGAAGCAGAAGCGCGGCCGGGTTCCGGGCGGCGCGGCTGCCCTCTTCGAGAACTTGCACCGCTTCCCCGTATCTCTGCGCCTTTTCGAGTAATTCGGCCAGGGCCAGATACGAGTTTTCGCGCGAAGGGTCCAGCCGGATTGCCTGTCGCATATGCTGGATCGCTTCCTCCTGCTGCCTCAGGGCCGCGTAACTGAGCCCGGCAATCCCTGCCCCTGACGCGCGCACAGTCCCGGGCGCTCCGGTTTGATTCTCGATGGCAAGCGCGCTCCGAATCGCGTCACTGTGCGCGCCCATCGTGTTCTCCAATCCGGCTAGCTCCACCTGGGAAGAGCTGTCGCCTCCGCCGGCCTGTTTTGCCCGAAGCGACTCTGCCAATCCCAGAACGAACTCCTTCTTCTCGGCGAGGAAGCGGGCAAGGCCGGCATGCATCGCTCCATCATTCGGAAACCGGATGGCTGCGTCGCGCAGATTGGACTTCAAAGCATCGGTATCCTGCAAGGAGAAATTGACGCGGACCTGCATCACCAGCGGAAGTGCGCTGGTGGGTTGTAGGCGATCCGCCTCGCGCAGTGAGGCGCGGGCTTTCAGCAGATCGCCGGAAGCCGCTTCAGCAACCCCTAACCCGTATAAAACGCGGGAGCTGTCTGGAGCCAAACAAGCGGCCTCGCGGAAATTCTGCACAGCTCGCGAAAACTCAGCAGCGGCCATTGCGCTCTGCCCGGCTATGTCCAGATCACGAACCCGAGCCAGCCGCTCCTGAGGGCTCAGGCTATGTTGCGGACAATCGGCGCCGAACAGACACGCGCAGACGAACAGCGTAAGGAATGGGATTGTTCTTCCGCGCGACATCTTAGAGTACGCTGCAATGAACCGGCGGGCACCAGTTGAGCTCATAAGAGTCCTTCCGAGTTGGATCCCGATGGATCGGCTGCTCTTGACCGCGGTCGTCGAAAGCCCGACTCATCAGGGTATATTGGCCCTGTTCCGCGGACCATGAATAACTCCAGCGCACCCATTGGTACCGGCCTGGATTCTTCTCAAACTTCGCGGGAGCCCAAGTCTTCCCGCCATCGACGCTGAGCGACACGGTACGGACGATCCCCAAACCGGTCCACGCAAAGCCCCAGACCAGGTGCCGGCCCGCGGGAAGTTTCAGGTCATCCGTTGGCCACGCGATCGCCGATTTCACCTGGATAGCGGTCAAGCGGGAGATTTCCAGGTTTCCGTCCTTACTAATCTTGCGATTATAAATCCGGTCCATCCCGCTTTGCGAGAATGTGGACGCCTCGTCGGCGGCTTTTAAGACCACGATCCGCTGGAGCCATTTCACCGAGTCCATTGCATACCACCCGGGAAACAGAGCCCGCGCAGGAAACCCGTTTCCTCGCGGGAGAAACAGGTCGTTTAATCGGAAAGCCGCCAGGCTGGTTGGTTCCAGGCACTTTTCGATGGGCAGCAGTTGAGAATAGGGCAACGCCGGAGAGGTCGGGAACAGGCGCCCCTGGTCAGCGCCCTCCAGCATGGCGAATCGTGCTCCGGATCGAACACCTGCCTGCAGCAGAAGCGCTGAGATGGACACGCCTTCCCAAACACCGTTGCTGGCAGCGGAGCCGCCCGCTGTGTTCCCCGCACACTCAAGCACCGCTTCCAATTTCCTGGTGGGCAGTTCCACCAGATCACTGAAACTGAGTTCATATGGACGATCGACGTGGCCCTCGACTTTCAGCTTCCAGTCCTCAAGCGAAAGCTCGGGCTCTTCGAAATGGTCCCGGAGGAAGAACATATTGGGCGTGGTAAGCGCGCCTTCGATCGCCCGTAGCGGATACGAAAGATTTCTTGGTTCGGAAGCTGCGAGCCGCGGAACTCCCATGAGTCCGGCTGCGGGCAGCAGGAGTGCTTGCCGTCGAGTCACTTAAAATAACAATTTCAGCGCCATCTGAACGATGCGCGGGTTCCGCGACGTCGTGATGCGGCCGAAGGTGGTGTCAGCCACGTTTGTATCCGGGTTGTTGAACAACGAATGATTGAAGAAGTTGAAAAACTCGGCCCGGTACTGCAGTCTGAATCGTTCGTTTATAGTGAAGACCTTGTGCGCCGAGAAATCGACGTTGAATGTTCCAGGACCGATCAGGATGTTTCGGCCGGCATTGCCGAAAGTATTCGATGCCGGAGTTGTAAACGAACTGGTAGTGAACCACTGTGCGAGCTTTTGGTTCGTCGACCCGCCTGTATAATGCGGCGTCGAGATTACCTGAGCCTGATCGTTCGCCACCTCGGGAAGACTATAGGAGTAGTCTCCGCCCGATTGAATATTCAGAGGAAAGCCGCTTTGCCAGGTCCAGATGGCCGAGGTCTCCCATCCACCCAGAAGCGCCCGCTCCAGACCTCCCTTCGGCGAAGGAAGCTGCCATAAGTAATTCAGCACGAACCGCTGAGGGATGTTGTAATCGGAAACCGCGCGGTACGCTCCCAAATTGTACGGATTGATGATGTTGATCGCGCACAAATCGGTCTGGTAGGAGACCTCGTCGATGCTCTTGCTCCAAGTGTAATTGGCGCTGAGTGTCACTCCGCGCGAGAAGCGCTTATCCACGGCGACCTGCAGGGAATGATAAGTCGAATTGCCGTTGGAGCTATCCTGAGTGATTTGCTGGAACTGCTGATAGGGGCGCCGCGCCTGCTCATTGTCCGCGGTTGCGGTTGGGCTCGGAAGCGGCGCGTTGACATCCGTGTTGTAAGCCAGGTGAGTTCCTTTCGACCCGACGTATCCCGCGCGAACGACGATGTCCGTCGCCAGTTGCCGTTCCAGAGTCAAGTTCCAGTTCATTACCTGCGCCGGCTGCCAGTTGGGCTGGTACGAGACCGCCAATGACAAGGGCGTGGCGAAGGCGACATTGCTATCCGGAAGCCGGGGCGCGAACTGCGAGGGAAACGGGTTGGCTGCTCCCTGGTACGGATTCATGAACGGCACCTTGAAGAATTGATACTGCGGACTGAAAGGAGCGCTGTCAACCATGTTGTTGAATGCCTCCGCAAACGGGGGCTGGTAGAAGACTCCCCATCCGCCGCGAATCGTTGTTTTACCTTTCGCGCCGACGTTGTAGGCGAAGCCGACGCGGGGCGCCAGCAGCGTCCAACTCGATTTGAATCCGCCGGCAGGGCAGCCGCGGTCTCCCGCGAAAACGTATCCGACCGGTGAATTTGGAAATCTTTGCGACTGCTGGCCGGGGAGGAAGCACTCGGTGCGGTTCTTTTCGTCGGAATAGGGAATGAAGGGATCCCAGCGCAGCCCCAGATTCAAAACGAGACTCCGGCTCACGCGGTAGTTATCCTGGACGAAGAGACTTCCGAGGTTGCCCCGGCGCTGTGAGTATTCGCCTCCGCCTTGAAGGAACTTCTGCGACTCCCCCAGCAGGAAATCCGAGAGGGGGCTTCCACTGTAACTCGTGCCCTTGAATGTGTACTGGCCATTCTGCCGGTACGTGTTAATCAGATCGACGTTCAGCCGCATGAAATCACCGCCCATGGCGATGTCATGCGATCCAACTACCCAGTGCAGGCTATCGGAAAAATCGAAGTTATGCCGGTTCGCTTCGGTCGGATGTCCCGAATTCAGCCTGAAAAAGCCGGTTACCGTAAGCGAAAGTTCGGGCGGAGTTGTGCTTGCGATGGGAATACCGAGGCTGTTGAAGCTGAATGGCGCGCCGCTGAGCACCGTTCCGTTGTTGCGGTTATAAGCCACAATGGCGCTGTTCACCATGCGGGGGGTGATGGTGTAAGCATCGCTGACCGATACGCCCTGGTCCCACAGGTCGAGTCCCCGCCCGGCGGCGAGGATGTTCTGCGCGCCGGAGACGATGTCCTTGCCGTATCGCGAGTAGAAATAGCGTCCGTAGATCCGATGCGTGGTGAGATTGTAATCCACGCGTGTCATGAACTGATTGTCACGTTCGCTGGCCGGCAGGTCGTAATAGACCACGCCGTCCGGACGCGGCGACGAGGGAATCAGCTGTAGAATCTTCACGCTGGCCGGGGTGAATAGGCTGGTTGGGATCTGGTTTCCGGGAAAAGGAGTGCCGGTAAACGGGTTGACCAGTTGCCGCGAGATTGCGGAAAAATCTCCGTTGCGCTGTGCCGCCGTGGGTACCGTGGCCGAGTTTCCGAACGAATTGTTCCGCGTTTGAGTGCCCTGGTACGTGCCGAAAAAGAAGAGTTTGTCTTTCA
>JAOAPQ010000248.1 GCA_025462965.1 Bryobacterales bacterium | reverse complement strand
GGCAGCACGCGCAAAATCTGCGGGCCGTTCTTCACAATCACCGCATTCACAAAACCAGGCTTGATGTTGAGATCGCTTTGCAATGTGGTGCTGCCGGACGTGACCGTGAGTTGCTGCGCAGGCGGTGTAACGTACTCCGTGTAAGCAACCGAGTTGTTCCGGATATTCAGAGTTTTCGCCACCTTCGCGCTCTCCAGCGGAAGATACGCGTCCGCGGCGGATTTCGCGCGGACCTCAAGGCCGCCACCAACCGAGAGGAACATGTTCTGTTCGGCTGCCTGTCCGACGGTTTGCCAGGCTGCTGTACCGGCGAGAAACGAGACCGCGATCGCCGCAGTCGGGTCGGCGTCCGTGGTGGGCGCCGCAACTGCGGGCGCGTTGGACGGACAGTAATTAAATTGCGAAAGCAGCCCGGGACCCGTGTGGCACGCGTTAATGATGCGCGTGCGGTTGGACAGCGCAAAGCCGATAGACCCGCTGCTGAGCGAGACGATACCGTCGTCGAACCCGGCCATCGTGTCCTGGCCTGTGCCGCCGTTGCCGATGATGGCGAGCGCATCGACGCCGCGCAGATCATCCGTACCCTGGTTCCATGTGCCCAGATCGAATACGAACACGCCGCCCGCCGCGAGCTCCTGCGTTTGCTTGTCGTTGACAAGGGTGACGGCGGGGTTCACGGTTCCGAAGTTCGGGACCGCAATCGAGATATACTTACGGACCGGAACCACCGCGGGCGGCGTGTAGCTTCCGTCTGTCTGCTTGCCTGCGAGATAGCTGCGCACGACCAGCCCGCCCATGCTGTGCGCCACCAGGTCCACCTGCGTTACGGGCGTGCCGTCCTGGTACTTCAGGCCGCTCAAAAATGTCTTGAAACTGTTTCCCAGATCTTCTAGGGCTGGCTTATTCGGGTAGTCGCAATTGTTGAAGAAGATGGTCGCGCGGTTATTGCGCTGCAGGATCTGATCGAAATTACCGAACGTGCTCGCGAAGCTGGATCCATTGCAATCCGCCTGATAGCCATTGAGGAAGACGACCGGGGGGTTCGGCCCGTTGGGGACGAGGGAGCCCGAGGGGACGAGCTGGCCGCACACAACTGCGGCGTTGAGAAGAAGGCAGGCGGAGAGCCCGCGGCACGAGATTGACATTTGAATTTAGGAATTGGCGAACGGGCTGCGTTTGACGGCGTAATCGACCGCTTCCTGCGGAACGCTAAAGCTGCTGAGCGCTTTATTGCCCATGAATCCGATGTCCGCCATTCCCACGGGACTGGTGTAATACGCGTCCATCACCATCCTGCGGCACCAATCGAAGAAGCGGATGCCCGCTAAGAGCTCGGGCGTTTCGTTCTTCTTGTACGCGATCAGATCCAGCAGCGCGGTCTGCTGTTCGGGCTTGGCCTCGAGGAAACTGACCTGATGGTGATGCTGCATGGTGGCGTCCATCCAGGCGAGGCCGCCGGTGTAGATCTGCGCCAACTTTTCGTTGCGGCTGCACAGGAAGTCGATGAACTCCGCCGCGCCCGCGTCCAGCGCGCCTTTCGAGTGCTCGTCCGCCGGAATGATGAGATCCGAAAGGCGGCGAAGCGTCTGGTATTCGTGCCCGGTCAGGTACTTCGGCTGGTATGCCGCGCCGGGATCGAGCGACTTCACTTCCAACAGGGCCTGGTGGACGTGCTGCGCGAGGGCGGGCGTGATGAGGCCGGTCGCTCCAAAGGCGATCAGCAGGTCGCGGCGTGTGGGGTTCATGCGTTTCCTTTCTTCATCTCAGCGGCCAGGTGTTCGGCCGTGCGCCACGCGAGCGCCACAATGGTGAGCGTTACGTTCTTGTCGGGGTTGCCGTTGAAGGGAGCGGCATCGGCAACGAACAGGTTCTTCACTTCGTGAGCCTGGCACCAGCGGTTCAGCACGGAAGTCTTCGGATCGTCCCCCATGCACACGGTACCGCCTTCGTGGATGATGGTGCCGCCAACGGAAACGCCCTTGGCTTCGCGCTCGGGGTGGGTGATTCCGGTAACGGTTCCGCCCATCGTTTCGATGATGGACGTGAATGTTTCGTGCATGTGCTTCGCCTGCTTGATCTCGTGATCGCTCCAGCGGAAGTGGAACTTCAAGGTCGGAATACCCCATTGATCGACCACGGAGTTATCGATCTCGCAATAGGAGTGTTCGTTCGGAATCATCTCGCCGCGGCCGGCGAGCGATATGGATGCGCCATAACGCTGGCGTACGTAGTCCTTCAGACCGGAACCGTAGCCTGCGCGCTGGCTCCCGTCTGCGCTGAACGCGCCCAACTGCGGCATACCGAAGCCGCCGCCGATTTCGATATGGTAACCGCGCGGGAAATCCTTGTTCCTCTTATCGAGCAGCCACCACGGGACATACACGTGCATGCCGCCGATGCCATCGGAATTGTGCCGCGGCAAGCCTTCGAGCGCGGGAATATGGCCGGAGAGACTGTAACCGGTGGTATCCGTCAGATTGCGCCCCACCATTCCGGAGCCGTTCGCGAGGCCGTTCGGGAAGAGAGGGGACTTCGAGTTGAGCAGCAGCCGCGCGGACTCGCACGCGCTCGCCGCGACCACGACATTGCGGCAGCGGATCTGTTTCTCCGTCCGGGTTCTCTTGTCCACATACGAGACGGCGCTGACCTTGCCCGAAGCATCGACAATCAACTCGCGGGCCATCGCTTCGGTAAGGACGGTGAGCTTGCCGGTCTTCATCGCCGGGAAGATCATCGCCTGGCTGGAACTGAACGCGGAGGCGGTCCTGCATCCGCGGCCGCATTGGCCGCAGTAATGGCAAGCGGCGCGGCCATGGACGGATTTCGTGAGCATGGCCATGCGCGATGGGATCACGGGGATGCCGAGCCGCTTGCCGGCTTTCATCACCAGCTGTTCGTGAACGCGCGGCGGGATGGGCGGGAGGAAGACGCCGTCCGGAGCCGAACGGATGCCTTCCTTCGTGCCCGTGATGCCCATGAACTCTTCGGCCTTGTCGTAATAGGGCGACATCTCGTCGTAATCGACGGGCCAATCGGTGCCCAGGCCGTCGAAAGAGTAAGGCTTGAAATCGTAATCGGAGAAGCGGAGGGAGATGCGGCCATAGTGGTTCGTCCGGCCGCCGAGGATTCGCGACCGGAACCAGCTGAATTCGCTATCCGGCGATACCGAATAGGGTTCGCCGGGAATGTTCCAGTAGCCGTTCGGCGCCTCGAAATAGCCCCACTGCTGCAATCCGAAATAGCGCTCCGCGTTGGGGCCCGCGCCGCGGTGATCGACCTCGTAAGGGAGCATGTGCTCCTTGAAGTCTTTGCTCGGGTTCAACATTGGCCCGGCTTCGAGCAGGGTCACATTGATGCCTAGGTCGGTGAGCACCTTGACCGTGGTGCCGCCCCCGGCCCCCGATCCGATGACTACGACGTCCGCTACTTGGGGGCTACGCTGGATCTGGAACATAGATTTGGGCTTTAGGAGAAATATATCGCATCCGCGGCACGGGAATGACAGTACGATGGATCTCGTCTTGCTGCGCGTATCGATAAGGATCTTTCATGGACATCGAACATTTCGAAGAATTGTACGTCTTGCAACTGCAGCAGCTGGTGGATGTGGAGCGCATGCTCATCGAATCGCTGCCGGTCATGGCTGACGCCGCGCATTCCGCGGATTTGGGTGCGGCTCTCCTGGTGCATCTGGCACAGACGAAGGCTCAGGCCAAACGCCTGGAGGGTATTTTAACGGCTATGGGCGAAGACGCGACGGGAATCGAGTGCGAGGCCATGCAGGGGCTGATCGGCGAGGCTGAGGACATCGTCGAGAGCTTCGACGAATCGCCGCTGCGGGATTTCGCGCTGATCGGCGCGGGGGAGAAGGTTGAGCATTTCGAGATCGCGGCATACGGCACGGCGAGGTCGCTGGCGCGGTTCCTGGGGAGGCAGGACGCGGTGATGCTGTTGGAAGAAACGCTTGACGAGGAGAAGGAGGCAGACAAAAAGCTGACCGAGCTCGCGGGTACGGTGGTGAATCCCGCGGAGTTCAGCCAGGAAGTGGAGGGTTCGTGATATACTGACTAGTGGGGGGCGCAACGGATTCGACGGGATCGAATCGATATGGGAAGGCGTGCCGGGTTCCGAGCTCCCGTAAAACGATCGGAAAAACATAATTGCCAACCAGCAATTTGCTTACGCTGCTTAATTAATTAGGTAGCCGCTCCAGCCAGTGAGCCTTCGCGCTGGCCACGAGCGTCATCTTGAAGGAGTAGGGTAAACGCTTCGGTCCGGAGCCTAAGCCCGAAATCAATCGGACTAGGTGACGGTTATTTTGCCTGTTTCGAGGCCGTCACCGAACATTCGAAACGCGGCTACGCACGTAGTCTTTTCATGGCGGGCGATTTCGGACGCGGGTTCAACTCCCGCCGCCTCCACCAAAATAACCTGTAATTTTAATAGCTTACAAATAAGGCGCGCATCACGTACCGAATACGGGTCGGCCATACACGTATATCGGCGGTTACCGCGAAGATCCTTCGCTATTTGACCGGCGATCGAACAGTTCAACACTGAGCAGGATTCGCCATCGCGGCGCGTCGAACTGTTGAACCAAGCCGTGGCCGATTCCCAGTTTGAATCTCAGATGTTTTCCATCGCCGGTCCCTTCCAGACGCCCTGTCAAGAGACCTTCGACGCGGACGAGTGAACAGCCGTTTCTCCGAAGATCTCAGGTCCGGCTATCACGGCCCAGCTCTTGAGAACCCACAGCCTGCGGCCCGCGCTCACACCAAACAGGAGTTCATTCCCCTTGGGACCACCGGGCGGAAGCGAACCCTCCACTGGGCGGAGATGGACACCGAATTGGCCCGCGTACGAAAAGCCGCCGACGTCGCCAGCGGCGAGAATCCTTACATTCCGCGATATCCGCCGTCCGTCACGTAATCGGAACGAACGCCGGATGGAATGATGGCTGTGCGCCCGCGCCTAAACGAAAAGGATCTCCGGCGTTTCCCAGCAGACGCACGTTGCAGAACACATCCAGAGCGCTTTCCGCGCCGCCTTGATTGTGCCGTCGCCAATGAACCATCGATACCTCCAAGGCCGAGATACTCGGCATGCTGTTTGGAGATCCACCCGAGATTGACTCAGGAAGAGCCTTTGGCCAATAGTCCAACAGTGGCAGAACGATCCGTCGACGTATAAGCGTCTACTTCGGACGTGCCGTCGGAAATCATTGCGCGGGAGAATACGCCGATATCGTTCGTGATGTACTGCTCCCCGAACACTCCAATGCCGAGATTGAGTTCTTCATTGAAGTTTTCCACGCTTCCAATGGATAGTCAAAAAAGAGCAGTACCAAAATCGGCACATTGGGCGTACCCGAAACAGCTCAAACAAACGCAATCCGACGAGCACGACCCCGGTATGGCATATGCACCAATGCCTTCACTGTCGCACGTTGCTCAAAGTATTACTCCTGGCCAGCTGGATTCTTTGACCACACGGGAATCATCTCAGGATGAGTTTGTAAGGAGTACTCCTGGGTTGTGTGTGCACGACAACACGACAACACAGGCCGACAACACAGGCTTGACAACGATAGTTCGCAGACATATGATCGCAGCAATTACAGGAGGACGTCTCATGCGACCAGTCTTCAACATCGCGCTTATCTGTGCGTTTGAAGCGTTCTTTCTTGGCGGACCAACAGGTCTGTTCGCCCAAACCAACGAAGGCGCTATCGCGGGAACCGTGGTAGATGATACGGGCGCGGTGATTGTGGGCGCAAAGGTGGTGATCAAGGGTCAAGCCACTGGAGCACGGCAGGAGACCGTCACCTCGAATGGAGGAGGATACCGCTTTCCTTCCCTATCTGTTGGTCTGTACGACCTAACGATTCAGCGCGAAGGCTTTGCGACTCTTACACAGACGGCGGTGAGAGTGGAAGTAGGTTCCACTACCTCCGTGAATGTAACTCTGCGGGTCGGCACCGCCTCTCAGAATGTAACGGTTTCCGCTAACGCCGATACACTTAAGCAGGACTCTGCCGACATAGGAACGCTGGTCGATACGAAGCAGGTTATCGAACTACCTCTCGCTCTTGGTGGCGTTGGCGCGTTGCGTTCCCCGGAAGCATTCACTTTTTTGGCGCCGGGCACCACTGGACCGGGCACCGCGAACAGCTCGAACGGCGTGTTCATATCCAAAGTAAACGGAGGGCAAAATTTCGGAAACGACATTCTGTTAGATGGAGCCAGCATTCTGCGGACGGAGAACGGATCGTCGTTCGACGAAGCGGCCCCGTCAGTGGAAGCAATTCAAGAATTCAAGATCTTCACCTCCACCTTTTCGGCCCAATATGATCGGACCACCGGCGGAATCGATAGCTTCACGACTAAGTCGGGAACCAATAAATACCACGGAACCGCATACGATATCTTTCGAAATACCGCACTCGACGCCAACACCTGGTTCAATGCCGGATATCGTGCCAAGTGCGCATCGGGCGATGTGAACTGCCGAAATACTTATAGCACTCCCTCCGATAAAAAAAACGACTATGGTGTCAACTTAGGCGGCCCTGTGTGGGTCCCCAAGCTCTATAACGGAAAAGACAGGACGTTTTTCTTTTTCAACTGGGAGCAATACAAGCAAACGGTGGGCGCCACTAACGTTTCAACTGTCCCGACCGCGGCGGAACGCTCAGGAGATTTCCGGCAGATCCTCACAAACGTCCAGGTAGGGACAAACCCATGCGATGGTTCACCGGTATTCCAAGGTCAGATATTCGATCCCGCGACTCAGAGGGTGGGTACCACGGCGCTACCTTGCAGGACGGCATTTCCCAATAACATCATTCCCGCGAGCCGCATTTCCACGGTCGCCCAAACAGTCCTGCAGCAATACCTGCCGGCTCCCGGATCTTCCGGTTTGACCCAGAATTATGCGTACCTGAATGCGAATCCGCTGACCAACAGCGTTTGGAACCTGCGAATCGACCACAGTTTCTCGGAGAACAGCAGGCTTTTCGTTTCTTACAGCGGGCGCGATAATACGCGATATACTTCGACCGGGCGCGCATACCCATCCCCGGCCGACAGCCTGGGATGGGATCAGAACTTCATCACCCACTACGTTCGCGCCGGCTGGGATTACACATTGAATCCCACTCTGTTGAATCACCTGAACCTGGGGTTCAATCGCACGAACAGCCTGAACTACACCGACGGTGCTTTGCTGGGCATCGCGCAGAACATCGATTGGGACGCCAAGCTGGGCATCAAAGGTGCTTCCGGAAACAACTTTCCTAACTTCACTTTCGGTGAAGGTATTCGCAATATCGGCCGCGGCAACGACGATGATGAGATCGACAACGGCGTCCGCATTAACGACAGCGTGAGCTGGATCAAAGGCCGCCATAGCCTGACCTTCGGCATGGACGCCCGGCCTCAAGTCTACTCTACCGTTCGGCAATCCACCCAGTCGGGCGTGTTAAATTTTACCCGGAGTCAGACGGCGGCCTCCCAGGCGCTTGCCTCTACGAGTGGAAACGGGTTTGCCAGTTTTCTCATCGGCGCCGTCAGTAATGGCACCCGGTATCTGCTGCCTCACTATCCTCGATGGACGTTTGCATACTACGCCGGCTTCGTGCAAGACGATTTCAAGGTTACCAACACCCTTACACTCAACCTCGGCCTGCGCTACAACGTTGACCTGCCTCGAACTGAATCGTTCAACAACACCTCGACCTTTAGCCCAACCGCTCTTAATCCGAGTGCCGGCAACCGGCCGGGAGCATTGATTTTTGGGACTACGTGTCACTGCAATGCGAAATGGGCAGACACCTACTGGAAGGCGATCTCCCCAAGGTTCGGGTTCGCATGGGCGCCAGCCGCGCTGGCGAAGCGTACAGTGTTGCGCGGGGGCTATAGTATCTTTTACGGGGCACTGCAATATACGGACTCAGGCGCGCAGACCATTCAAGGCTATGCGGCATCTCCGAATTTCTTCAATTCTGATAATTTCACTCCGGCCTTCAATCTGGATGCCGGTTTTCCTTCCTACCCCAATCCACCTCTGCTCGATCCATCGTACGTGAACGGTCAGAATCCGTACTACGTGGCGCCCAATTACGGACGCCCCTCCATGACCCAGAACTGGAGTCTTCAAATTCAGCAACAACTGACTACTAATCTGGCGGCTTCCCTGGGCTATGTCGCGCAGCACTCCACGCGTCTCCGCTCCGCGCTGTTGAACATAAACAACATCAACCCCTCCTACTTCACGCTAGGCGACGTGCTCACTGCCCAAGTGGGTTCTGCCGCCGCGCAGCAGGCCGGAGTGGCTATCCCATATCCCGGCTTTACCGGCAACGTGAGCCAGGCGATCCGGCCCTATCCTCAGTACGGCAGAATCAATACAACCATCCTGGAAAACGCAGGGCAGACAACCTACCATTCGCTGCAAGCGACTTTGGAACAGCGTTTCCATTCCGGAGTGAGTGTCCAGGCCTCTTTCACCTGGTCTAAGATTCTTACTGATGCCGACAGCTCTATCCCCCAAACGAATGCAGGCGTCAATCAGGACCAGAACCCGTACAATTTGAACCAGGAAAAGGCGCTCAGCATACAAGATATCCCTCTCACGTTTACTGTTGCGTGGCTTTATGAACTGCCGTTCGGCCAGGGAAAGAGGTGGCTTAACAAAGGCTTGGTTTCGAACATCGTGGGCGGCTGGCAGCTTGGGGGCGTCCAACGATACCAATCGGGAGAGCCAGTCTCGTTTGGCTGCGCAAACGGCATTCCAGGGTGGGATAATTGCGTCCGCTTCAGCCGGGTGCCGGGTCAATCCATCTACTCCGCTGCAGTCGCAGTTGACCATTTCGATCCGTTCGTAAATTCGTATTACAACCGAGGCGCGTTTATTGATCCAAATGCGAATCGCAACGGGGGCGCTTACCGCTTGGGCGACTACCCGCGTGTAAACGGGGATGCCCGTATGAAACCCTATTACAACGAGGACTTCAGCCTGATTAAGAACATGCATATCTTCGAGTCTGTCGGACTGCAATTTAAGACAGAGTTCCTCAACGCATTCAACAGGCACGTATTCGCCACTCCTGACACAGGGCCCTACTCTCCGACTTTTGGTCTGGTCAGCGGAACCATCGACAGCCCGAGAGCGGTGCAGTTCACTCTGCGGGTGAACTTCTAATTCACTCATGCGATGCG
Organism: Bryobacterales bacterium; assembly: GCA_025462965.1. GTDB lineage: Bacteria > Acidobacteriota > Terriglobia > Bryobacterales > Bryobacteraceae > JALYXI01. The sequence goes on along the minus strand of JAOAPQ010000248.1, from coordinate 1,504 downwards.
GCATCTGGGGTTCGACGTTCTGCGTATGTGTGTCAATGGTCCTCGCGCCGGCCGCCGCCCAGCGCTCCCATGTCGACAGACAGCCAGCCGATCCACAGTACTGGTACTGGCTCGGCCGGGAACAATTGAACCAGCGCAAGTTCGAAGTGGCCCGACAGTTCGCTCAGCTGGCAATTGAGCTGGACCATAACTACGCAGCCGCCTACCGCCTCCTGGGCGAAGCGGATCGCGAACTCAACGACTATGAAGGCGCCTATCGAGCCTGGCTCGGGGCCAATAAGCTGGATCCGCTCGATGCGCAAGTTCCCTACTACCTGGGTCGGTTGTTCTATGAGGCCGATCAATTCAGTCCAGCCGCAGCCTGGTTCCGGGAGGCTTTGCGCTTGGCGCCAGGACATTTCGCCGCTATGACCTATCTCGGTTTGAGCGCTGAGGGCCTGAACATAAATGACACCGCGGGCAAGCTCTATCAGGCCGCTATTGAAGCAAGTAAGTCGCAAAAAAAGCCGTTCTCTCTGGCCTTCCTCAGCCTGGCTAAACTGCTGCGGCAAGGCGGCGATGAATCCGGGGCCCTGGCGCTCCTTGAAGAGGGTGAAAGACTCTGTCCCGAACCCCAATTGCTTGCGGCCCTTGGTGGGATGTTGGCTTCGTCGCAACAAACCAATCGGGCCGAAGCCGTCCTTCGCCGCGCCATCGATATGGACCCGGCTATGCCGACTTCGCATTACCGCCTTAGTCTCCTGTTGAGAGCGGCGGGCAATCAGGAAGAAGCTAAAGCTGAAATGGAACTGTTCCATAAGACCAAAGAAGCAGAGCCAACCAATCAGGTGCTGGCAATTCAAAAATGATCAGGAGGCATTATGGAGAAGCTGGCGTTCGTGTTCTGCCTGGCCTGCCTGGGGCTGCACGGCCAATCACAGGCGGTGATTGAGGTGGATGCGTCGCGCGTTGAGCACGCGATCCCGCGCACCATCTACGGCAGCTTTCTCGAACCAATTGGGCACAGCATCTACGGCGGCCTCTGGGCTCAACTGCTGGAGAACCCGAGCCTGGAAGAAAATATGTGGAGCGCCGGTCGAATCGTTCAAATGCTTGCAGTGCGGCCGGCATTGGCAGAGTCGTCGAGTATCGGCCTCCCGCTTCCCTGGCAGCCCCTTGAGGCCTCGCAAGGAGCGCGCTACGAGCCGCGCCGGGGCGATGCGCCCAACTCGGATCGCGCCCTCCTGATCATGGCGCTCCCGGACAAAGAAACCGGCATCCGACAGGAAGTGTATCTGCCTGTGCATCGCGTCCTGCGTTACACCGGGAGCCTCTACGCCAAACCGGTGAGCGGAGGCCAGGAAGTCTATGTTTCCTTGCGGCGCCGGGACCGGCCGAGCGAGGTGTTCGCCACTCAAAAGTTGCAGCTCGCCGCGGCCGGCTGGAGGAGGTATGAATTCTCGCTTGAACTGCAGCGCTCGGCACTGGCCCCCCGCGAAGCGGCCGATTTCGTCGTCGCGACGAG
>JAOAPQ010000217.1 GCA_025462965.1 Bryobacterales bacterium | reverse complement strand
CAAGGTAAAGGGGCCGACGGATTCGCTTTCATCGCCTATCCGGCGGAGTACCGGTCATCTGGTGTGATGACCTTCATAGTCACGTCGAACGACGTCGTCTATGAGAAGGATCTTGGCGCGAACACGTCCGCGGTCGCAAGTGTAATGACGGCGTTCCACAAAGACGCGACATGGCACGTTGACGAGGAATAGAATCTGAAAATACGGAGGAATCAAATGCACGCAATGCTACTCGAAGGACGGAGGTTCAGGATGCAACATGGGCTGCCCTCCGTGGTTGTCTTGATCCTTCTGTCCTCCGTGTCGCTGTGCGCTCAGGACACGGCCTCCGCGGCTAATGCGGACGACTCGTTGAACCAAGACCCCGGTAGCGCCAGCGATGATCCGGGCTGGGTGCGCGCCTGGATGAGAATCACGGCGAAGGCCAGGGCCAGCCAACCGCACTTTGTCGCGCCGCTCGTTACGACTCACGTGATGCTGGTGCAGCAGTTCCGCTATGACATGTCCTGGCAGCAGGATCCGACCGGAGGTACGACCACTTCTAACTTTGGCAACTCGCGGGGTCTCGAGATCATCCCGACGACACGCCTCGAAGTCGCCATATTTCCACCACCTTACATAGTTCATCAATCGAACGTCCCGGATGGATTTGGGGACTTTTCGTATCAGGTGAAATTCCGTGCGTTTTCCGGGACGGAAGGCAAAGGCGACTACTTCGTAGGATTTTTCTTTGGCGGTACGGTTCCGACCGGGAAGGGCCCGAACGGGGCCGGCCACGCGGTCTTGTCACTAACCTTCGCCGCAGCCAAAGGCATTGGCCCGTGGGACATTCAGAGCACGATCGGCGGAACCCTCCCCACCGGCGGCACCAACATTCTGGGCAGGACGATAGTCTTCAACACCGAGGTTGACTACCGGATCAAAGGAAAGGTCTGGCCTACGGTTGAGCAGAACTCGATATTCTGGGTGGACGGCCCTTTGAGCGGAAAGAAACAAGTCTTCCTGACTCCGGGCGTCATCCTGGGCCCATTCCCACTTGCCGGGACACTGCACATCGCAGTCGGTGCCGGCGTGCAGACCGCGGTCAGTTCATACCATCAGTACAACCACCGCTGGATTTTTTCGGTACGTTTCCCATTCTAACGGTTGGTCAAGCCGTTGCCGCCCGCGACAGTTGCTGGCCTTCCCGCGGTTGCACTACTGCGTCGCGCGCGATTCCGAGTCTCTGCATCCTGGCAATCAGCGTTGTCCTGGGCAGCCCGAGTCTGGCGGCTGCACCGCCCTGTCCGCCGACAACCCAATTTGTTGCACGAAGCGTCGCCTTGATATGCGCCCGCTCGGCGTCGGCGAGAGTCCGGACCGTCGCGGTCGTGGCGGCATCCCGCGTCATAAGGTCCGCCATCTGCGGACGCAGTACAGGGCCGCTCGTCATGATTACCGCCCGCTCGATGCAATTTTGCAGCTCGCGGATATTGCCCGGCCAATCATAACCTTTGAACATTGCCATCACCTCATCAGGGATCTGATCGATCGACTTGCCCTGACGCCCGGCGAACTTTCGAACGAAGTGGTCTACCAGCAGCGGGATATCATCTCCTCGTTCCCGCAGCGCCGGCAGAGTGATCGGGAAGACATTGAGCCGGTAGTAAAGATCAGCGCGAAACTTCCGCTCCTGCACCATGCGCCACAGGTCCTGATTGGTGGCGGCGATCACACGCACGTCAACCTTAAGTGTGCGCCCGCTTCCCAGGCGCTCGAACTGCTGCTCCTGAAGGACCCGGAGAAGTTTTGGCTGCAGTTCCAGAGGAAGATCTCCGATTTCATCCAGAAACAGCGTCCCGCGGTCAGCGGCCTGAAATCGTCCCACGGTCTGAGTGACGGCACCGGTGAAGGCGCCCCGCTCATGCCCGAACAGTTCGCTCTCGAGCAATGCGCTCGGAATCGCCGCGCAGTTGAGAGCTACAAACCGGTTCTGCCGGCGAGAGCTGGCATCGTGAATCGCCTGTGCGATTACTTCCTTGCCGGTGCCTGTTTCACCTCGAACCAAGACGGCGCAGTCCGCCGCCGCAACCATGTTAATCTCTTCGAGCACAGCCCGGAATCTCGGGCTGGATCCAATCAAATCTACAATGGCCATAGTTTTGTTCCTTGCGAATTGTTTTGGAACCTCTGTTTAATCCTCCGGAGAGCTGCTCAGGGCGGCCTGAATCGCTCCTAGCAGCTCCCCGGCGTCGAACGGCTTATATAAAAAAACACTAGCGCCATCATCGAGGGCGCGCTTTCGGGTCTTATCATCGTGGTGCGCCGAAATAAAGATGACCGGCAGCTTTGGACGCTCGAGTCTGATGCGACGCTGCAATTCGATTCCGTCCATTCCCGGCATACGTACATCCGTAATCAGACAAATTGCTCCCTCAAGGGCCCCCGACTGCAGAAACTCATGCCCGGACGAGAACACTAACGGCGAGTATCCGGCGGACTCCACCAGGCTTTCTATGGACTCTCGAACTCGAAAATCGTCGTCCACTCCGACCACAATATGTTTTGTAATGCAAGCCATCTCCAGATACGTTCCGATGATAGCGGCAAATATGGGAAGGCCACCATTATATGTTTATTTACGCAGCTCCCGCCCGAGTTTGTCGGCCATCCTCACAAGCTCCGCGAGGGATCGTGCTCCCATCTTGCGCATGACCTGGCCCCGGTGAACCCCGATCGTGATCTCGCTGGTTCCGAGGTCGGCCGCAGTCTGCTTGTTTGCGTAGCCCGCAACTACGAAGGGAAGGACCTCCCTCTCGCGAGGCGTCAGAAGTGAGTAATGCCTCTGCAACTCAGCCAGGTCGGATCTCTTCTGCCGTGCTTCTCGATCCAGGGCGATTGCGGCGTCAATTGCACGTAACAAGTCCTCCTCGCTGAACGGTTTTGGCAGGAACTCGACAGCACCGGCCTTCATGGCGCGCACCGATGAAGGAATATTGCCGTGACCGGTGATGAACACGATAGGCGGTCCGTCTCCGGCGGCCAGCTGCTGTTGGAGTTCCAGGCCATTCGTGTCCGGCAGTTCCAGGTCGAGAACCAGGCAAGCGGGACAATCGGGCTTTTCGGACTGCAGGAATTCCGCAGCCGACCCGAATGCGACTACCTCAAGTCCCACGGAGGCAATGAGGCTGCACAGAGCTTCGCGTACACGATAGTCGTCGTCCACCACGAAAACGATAGGGCTGTGGCAGCTCATTGCACCTCGTAGGGAATTGTGAAGCAGACTCTTGCGCCCGGTCCCTCGCTGGGTGCGACCCAAAGGCGGCCGTGATGTGCATCGATGATTGAGCGACAAATCGCCAGGCCCATGCCCATTCCGTTTCCTTTCGTTGTGAAGAAGGCCTCGAAGACTTTTTCCGGATCCTCTATTCCAACTCCATGGTCCCGTATCTCTACAACCACGGCATCGGTGCTCTCCCGTGCCGAGCGGATAAGGAGTCTCTTTGGGCGGTCCACGACTGGATCCATTGCCTCGACCCCATTGAGGACCAGGTTGAAAATCACCTGCTGCAGTTGTACGCGATCGCCCACCACGGATGGTAGATTCTTGTCCAAGTCTATTTCCACAATAATGCTTCTTCTTGTTGCGTCGCCAATTATGAGATGGAGCACCTCGACTATGACTTCATTCAGATTGAACGCGATCTTCTCACCGGTAGTTCGCCTGAAAAGGGCACGGACACGCCGCACCACCTCTCCGGCATGCTTGCCATCGCGGATGATTCTTTCGGCTGCCTCCTGCGCCTTGGCCAAGTTGGGCGGGAATACCGAGAGCCAGCGCAGGCAGGCGTGACCATTGCCTACAACCGCGCTGAGCGGCTGGTTGACCTCATGTGCTATGGCCGCAGCGAGTTCGCCAACGGTAGCCAGCTGTGTTGCCCGCGACAGGCGCGCCTGAGTCCGCCGCAGAGCCTCCTCCGCATTTTTCCGATCTTCGATATCGGTAGCCAGGAGATACCAGCGGACGATACGGCCTTCGGCATCGCGCAAGGGCATTGCGCGCGAGTGAAACCAGCGGTATACGCCGTCGGAACGGCGCAGTCGGAGTTCATTGACGTACGGATCGCCAGTTTCTATCGAGTGACGCCACAACCTTTCCATGGACTCGAGATCATCTGGATGCACCCACGGCCTTTTTTTGAATCTCTCCGTCTTGCCGGTGTACTCCAGGAAGGGTCGGTTGACGAGTTCCAGTTCGCCTGTTGCACTAGAGGCGGACACCAGTCCGGGGATGGAATCGACCATGAGGCGAAGTTGATCCTCCGACCTCTTTATTTCATCGAATGCGCTCAGCAGAGCCGCTCTGGCCTGGTGTTGCTCCGTAACATCTATAGTCGTACCGACTAATTCAATGACATCGCCCTCCGCATTGAGCACAGGATGCCCTGCAACTCGAATCATTCGACTCGATCCGTCCGGTAAGATCAAAGAAAATTCGTCATCGTATTTGATTTTCTTCCGGCGCGCAGTTTCGACCCTCTTCAATGATCGCGCCCAGGCCTCCGGATCGAAGAACTTGCTGATTCTCTCTGAAGAAGGCGGATTGTCCGCGGGAGGAAGGCCGAATATCCGAAACATTTCTGCCGACCAGTAGATCGGCTCCAGACGATCTACATCCAGGGCCCAGCTGCCCGCCTGACTTAACCTCTCCGCTTCCGCCAGATAGGACTCGCTTCTCTGCAAGACCGCCTCGGCTCGCTTGCGCTCGCTGATGTCCCGGACGAAACCCGTGAAGCTGTTCTGGTCGCCGCCTGAGACTGCCCCAAAGACGACTTCAGCCGAGAATTCTGTTCCATCCTTTCGCCGGCCGATCAACTCGCAACCCGATAATGGCTCCGCAAGCTCGAACTGCGGCAGCAATATCGTAAGACGTTGTCCGATCATTTCAGATACATCCCAGCCAAAAATCCTGGTAGCTGCTGGATTCACAAGAAGGATCCGAGCGTTGCCGTCGATCGAGATGATCGCGTCGGGAGCC
>JAOAPQ010000186.1 GCA_025462965.1 Bryobacterales bacterium | reverse complement strand
TTGCCCACTTCGAGGCTTTCGATGCGTTCTGCTCAAGCCAGAAATGTTTGTGCTCATCCGTAAACGCGCGCAGGTTTGAGCGACCCAACCGCTCGGTCCAGGTCTTCATTTCTGTGAATTCAGGCATAATGCTGGTAAGAAGGTATTCTCTCGGAACCCATCGCGCTGCGCGCCTGACCTGGCGCTCATTCTGATCGCACATCGGCGATCCTGCCCCCGGGTTAGTACCGCCGCCGGCAGGCTCTACCGCGAAGCTCGCGCCTCATCTTCATGCATCGCCCCGAAAATCGGAGACACCAGCTTCACCACCGTGTCCGCAACCTCCTCAGAAGGACACCGGTTCGGTGTCCTCACCCACTCCTTCGCGCCGCCGTAAATCGCCCAGCTCGCCGTTGTCGCAATCATCTCCGGGGATACCGCGCTCTGCGAAGGATGCATTTTCAGCCCATCTAGAAGCATCTGCCGCACTACCCCGACCACGGCGGATTCCACATGCGGATCCATCTGCCGGTGCCGTTCGCAATCCATCCCCATTCCCGCCAGGTAATCGCACACTCCCAGCACGATCGCCTTCCATGCGGATGAGCATGTGCCGTCGAATTTCACACCACGCTCAGCCAGCAGTTCATGGAACCGGTTGGCCGCCATGCACCCCAGCAGCGCGAATTTGTCGGGGTAGTGGTCGTAGAAGGTCGCCCGGTTCACCGTCGCGGCATCAGTAATATCCTGTACCGAGATCTTTTCGAACTCCTTCGTTTCCAGCAGCTTCGCCAACGACTGCTGTAGCAGCAGGCGGGTGCGGCGGATACGCGGATCAACAATCTCGTCCTTCGTTTCAATCATGGCGACCCACCTCTAGTTTAAACAACATCTGCTGTTTTTCCCCTGAATCGACATCTGTCGTTTAAGCATCAACTGCTGTGTAAGGAGAAACGCCCGAATGTCCACACTGCTTCATATCGATTCCAGCCCGCTCGGGGAAGGCTCTATTTCCCGCCGCCTCACCGGCGAATTCGTCCGGAACTGGAAACTTGCTAATCCCGATGGCGAGATCATTACTCGCGATCTCACTGCCGGCAACCTGACCTCGATCAACACCGCTTGGATCGTCGGCGCTCACACCCCGAAAAGCTCCCGCACCTCGATCCAGAACGAGGTCCTGGCCCTCTCAGACGCCCTCATCGCCGAACTCCAATCGGCGGACGAATATGTCTTTGGAGTCCCGATGCACAACTTCGCCGCGCCCTCCGTATTCAAGCTCTGGATCGATCAGATCGTGCGCGCGGGCGAGACCTTCTCTTATGGCGAGGGAGGCCCCGTTGGTCTCCTCAAGAACAAGAAAGCGACCTTCGTGATCGCCTCCGGCGGGGTCTATGAAGCGGAAACGGCTATGGCTGCTTACAACTTCGTCGAGCCCTATTTACGCACTCTGTTCGGCTTTGTGGGCGTCACGGACACCAACTTCATCGCCGCTGGCGGGGCCGCCGCTGTGAGCCTCGGCAGGGTCGATAGCCAGGTCTTCCTCCAGCCGCATATCGAATCCATTCGAACCCGGTTCCACGCCGCCTAAGGAGAATCATCGTATGAAAACCGCTGCTCTCATCGCGCGTTACCTTCTGGGTCTGATCTTCCTGGTCTTCGGACTCAACGGCTTCCTGAACTTCATTCCCATGCCGCCGCCCTCCGGGACTGCCGGACAGTTCGTCGGTGCGCTCTTTGTATCGCATTACCTGACGGTAGTCTTGCTGCTTGAGCTCATCCCCGCGGTTCTGCTCCTCATCAATCGATACGTGCCGCTGGCCCTCACGCTCCTCGCTCCCATCATCGTCAACATCTTTCTCTTTCACGCCTTCATGGACGCCAGTGGTCTCCCGTTGGCACTCACGGTAACGGTTCTATGGATCATCGTGGCCGTCAGCGTCCGCCCAGCCTTCGCCGGCATCTTCCAGGACCGCGTCCAGTCCTAAGCCTGTAGCTCCTGCTGCCATCCGCCTGTTACAACGCTGCCATCCGCCTGTAGGACAGGCCATCGTTTTTCGTGGCCTGTCGCCTCCGCCCTTTCATCCCCCCGCCCCCAAAACCGTATCATGAATCCATCCGCGCCATGACCCTCCCGATCTCACGCCGCGCACTCCTAGCAGGCACCGCTCAACTCCTCGCCGCCGCAAATCTCAACGCCGCGCCCGAATTCTGGACCTTGACCCAAGCCGCCGCCGCCCTCCAGCGCCGCGCAATCTCCTCCGAAGAACTCACAAAACTCTGCCTGGCACGCATCAAAACACTCGACCCCCGCCTGAACACCTTCATCACCGTAACCGAAGACACCGCCCTGGCCCAGGCCCGCGCATGTGACCAGAACCGTTCCCGCCGCCCTCTCCACGGCATCCCCATCGCGCTCAAAGACAACATCGATAGTGCCGGCATTCGAACCACCGCCGCAAGCCAGCTCTTTATCGACCGTATTCCCACCCAGGACGCCGAAGTCGCCGCCCGCCTGAAAGCTGCCGGTACCGTCTGCCTCGGCAAACTCAACCTCGACGAGTTCGCCTTCGAAGGCACTGGCACCACCAGCTTCTTCGGTCCCGTTCACAATCCCTGGAATCCGGCGCACATCACAGGCGGATCCTCTGCCGGCTCTGCCGCCGCCCTCGCCGCGGGGCTCTGCTACGCCTCGGTAGGCAGTGACGATGGCGGCTCCGTTCGCATTCCCGCTTCTTTCTGCGGGATCACAGGTTTCAAAACCTCCTATGGCCGCGTCAGTACGCGCGGCGTCATCCCCTCGGCCTATTCGCTCGACACGGTCGGCCCCTTGACTCGCTCCGTTGAAGATGCCGCCCTGATGCTGCAGGCGCTCGCCGGCTTCGATCCCTTAGACTCCATTGCCGCCAACGTCCCGGTACCGGACTACGCAGCATCGCTCCACGCTCCCATCTCTAACCTTCGTCTGGGCATCCCGCGCGATTACTTCTTCGAGAACCTTCATCCGGAAGTCGCAGCAGCGGTCGAAACTGCGATCCATCTGCTTCGCCCGAAATTCCGCGAGGTTCACGAAGTTGTTCTCCCCCGGTTCCAATTCGTCAAGAACGGAAGTTACGATGTCGAATTACTGCATTACCAGGAGCCTTTCTTCCGAAAGTCGCCCGACCTCTACCATCCCTGGTCCCGGCGTCAGCTCACGGACCTGGAAAGCGTCACCGCCATCAACTACGTCGAGACGCTCAAGCGCCTTCGCGAATCCCGCCGCGACATCCGCCGCATTTTCGAACAGGTCGACATTCTGATTCTGCCCACGATGCGCGGCACCGCCCCGGCCATCCAGGCCACCATCGACGAAAGCTACCGGCGGCCGCCAAGCAACGTATCGGCCTTTAACCGGTTCGGCATACCCGCCATCTCGATACCTTGCGGCTTCTCACCCGCTTCGCTACCTATCGGTCTCCAGATCGTTGGCCCGCTCTTCGGCGAATTGCAAGTCCTCGCCGTAGCCCACGCCTACCAGCAAGCCACCGATTGGCACACGCGCCACCCCCGCTTTTAGTGAGCCTCCGACAGCGGCATTCCTTTTACCCCGGCATAGAACACAATCAGCACGACGGCCTGATCTCCGGTTACGCCTCGATGCAGCGTATTCACCGTCTCTGGCACCACCTGCCCGGCCGTGAAGTGTCGTTTGCTGTTACCGCTCGGCTCCTCAACGGTGATTTCGCCGGATACGATGTAAGCCGCGTTGGGCATCGGATGGCTGTGCCATTTCATCTTCGAATGAGGCGGGATCGTGATCCTGAGAACTGACAGTTCCGGCGCACCTTTGGAATACGCCTCATAGGGAACGCCATTCCAGGCTGAGCTGCTTTGCAGCAAGGTTTCTGACTTTATGTCGGGCTGCGTCTCGGCAGCAGCCATGATACACGGGCATAAGCTCGCGATCAAAAGTATAGTCTTGAACAATTTCAAGTATCCTTCCTATTACCGCGTCATAAGTTAAGGCTCATTGAAGGCCAGATCAAATCACCTTGCACTGTCACGCTGACTTACTCAGAAGAACACACAGCAGCCAGAGCTCGGTCGAGCGCAATCGCCTGCACGGACCGGTCATCATGCTGATGCGCTATCAAATACTTCCCGACCGCCCTCGCAGTGTCGGCGTCGCACGTCGCCGACCCCCGGATAGCCGCCGTGTCCGCCAGTTCCCCAATCAGCTCTATCTGCAGTTGATCCAGATCCCGCCGGATAGCCGCTAAACTGATCGGCTTGTGATCTGGCGCTCTGCCGGCCCGATGCCAATCCGCCAAAAGGGAATACTGAACGAGCTTGTTCGCCTCGATCTGCGCGGCGAACACCTTCGAAACAAGTGTCCCGTCCAAGCCCTTGGACTCGCCGTACTTGACCGCGGCCATGATCACCTGTTTCTCGCGGGGCGCATCCTCGACCGCGGCGTGGCTATCCCATTTTGCAAATGCTACCTGTTCCGCGATCGCCAGTCTACGCGCCGATGTTTCCACCAGCGGCTGAAGTCTTTCTATTGCGCTCTGTGCGCGCGCTCTGCCGGTTCCGCCGATCGCGAAAAGAATCGCGACGGCCAGTTGTCCTTTCATCTTAAATAGATGCGAAAGGCCCGCCGCTAGTCGCACAATTCGCAGTTCGGCCAGCCGGAGTCCGTTTCCGGAGAAGGCGGGATGACGCTACTTCACTCGCCTTATTTCCCATACACCTTGCACTCATAGAACGAGGCGTATCCACCCGTTGAACTGACACCCGTCATCGTGATTCGGACATATCGGCCCGTGGCCGAAAAGTTGTCCGTGGTATCGCCATTGGTTGCGTTGCCTGTCTTGTCCGCCACGGCGGTGTAAGTCACGTCATCGCCGCTGGTTTCAATCTTGTATTGGTAGGCCCGCGAGCTGCTGCTATACCAATTGATGACCACCTGGCTCAGGCTGTGGCTGGCCCCCAGGTCCACCCTCCACCATTGTGGATAACCAGGACCGGAAGCCGCCCAGCGCGTCGTCGGATTTCCGTCGTTGCCGTTCGTGGCGTCGTTGCCGGCCTGAGTGGAAGTGGCCGTCGCCGGCTGCGCATCAGACCACAGGAAGGCGGTCGTGAACGTGCTGGCGGAGTCATTCTGAAAGGCAACCTGACCTGTATTCAAATTGGACACGGTATTCCTGTCGAACCATCCTGCGCCGGTCACTCCCGGCGCTATCCAGATTCCTTTGAGCGCTGGATAATCGATGATGTTATCGGAGATGGTTAGAGTCTCGAAAGTAGTGCCGATTTTGAGGCCGGCGCGGCGAGAATCCTGAATTAAGTTATTACTGATCGTCGCGATAGTGTATGCGTTGGGAAAGAGAGAGGTGCTCCCGGGAGAGCCGACGTGCATACCATGCCGGTCGGTGGTATTCCAGCCGCCGCCGCGGAGAATGGTATTTCCCTCGATCGTCGCTGAGTCCAGAGGGTGTCCCGTGTTACCGAAAATGGAAACTTCAATTCCGCTATTTGCCGCCGGGTCCGTCACCAGATTTTCTTGGACAAGAACGTTCTTGCCGCCTGCTACACGTAATCCGTTGGCCCAGTAAGGCGCGACTGATGTGTTATTCAATATACGCGTACCGTCCATTTCGGTGTTCGTGCCGCTGGCGCCGGCATCGGAAAAGGTCGCGATTCCGTCATCGCCGCCGCCCCGGACAAAGTTATTCTGGGCTGTCAGGTTTAGCCCCGCTTTATCGACATTGGGAGTATTGCCGTTGTTGAGATTGATGCCATCCGCCCAGCTGTCTGCCACGCGACTGTTCTGGATCGTTCCGTTGCTGCCGCTCAACCATTGCGCGTCGCAATGCTGCACCCAGACGTGGTCAATCAGCCAGCCGCCCGCGCCACTGGCGGAGATCCCATAATCGTCGCCGCTTGCTCCGCCAACGGATCTGTAAATGGCATCGGAATCGATCGACACATCCTGGAGCGTCGTGCCGGAGCCAACCAGTATATTGGACCTCCATGGAAGAGTCGGCGGCGGGAGTGGAACCTTCTTATAGATCATCGAATACCACATCCCTGCTCCGCTCACTGTTACGCCGGTCAGGTCCAGGGGAGTCGACACCGTATTGGCCACCATGTATTTGCCCTGCGGGATCCAGACAGACTTCCCCGAGCTTCGCGCCCGCTTGATACAATCCTGGATCTCAGCCGTGGAGTCACGACCGAACGTGTCGTCCGCATTACAATCGGTGGTGATCGAAAGCGAATTCGCCGGCTGCGTTAGCGGCGCAGGAACATTCTCCAAATCGATACAGTCGATCTCGTACACGGCCGCAGTATTCGCGGCATCTTTCTGAAGCGTGATCGTGCTACCGGCTGCAATCGGAGCACCGCTGATAAAGGCGCGGTCTTCATTGTAGAAGTGCCACGGGGTTCCGCCTCCGTTGGGGTCGTCGGGAGTGGTGTTGGAATTCCTGTAATTCCACGATTGCTTGGAGCTCACAGTAATCGGCTGCCGGAAGACCCCGTCCACATACAGGTCGATCGTAGTAGTCATCCCGCCGCCGTTCGGATCATCCGGAATTGAGTTCCGGATCACGATCGTATTGGCATTGGCGACGGGATTGGTCCACGAGACTGACTGGCCCGTGGCATTGAGCTCAACCAGCGCTCCGCCCGACGCCTCAAGCTCCAGCGTTGCCGCCGTCGGCACGGGTGACCCCAGGATGAAGGCCCGCACAGTCGCGCCGCCGCCCGGAGTCCCCGCTTCCGCTTCGAGCGTCGTAAAGGGCGTCGTCGCGCCCGCCGCGTGTGCTTTATCTGTCAGAGGAGCGAGAAGAGCCCATCCGGCGATCAGACCGGCGAATATTCTACAGAAAGGAACGGCGCTTTCGGCCGCCGGTTCCGATTCGGAGTATTCAGATTTCATGTTTTTGTGGGTGTTCTTAGCTTAGGAATCACCCTACCATGTACGGTAGATCCTGGTACAGGTCGCTTTCCATGCTATTGTGCCGCCTCACTGCGTCGCTGCGCAGGAGGCACCTCGTCAGAGACTTGCTGAGCCCCCATCCATGTTCGCAGCGGTGTCACAACTCGCCCGATTTTTCCCATGTTTGCGCTAACATGATTCATAGTCCCTTCCGCAGAACTTGGCTACCGCCCCCTGGTCGCCCGTCTCAGGTCCGCCATTTCTCGGGCGCGAATTAGCTCTTCTTCCTTGAGCGCGCCTTCCGCTCGATTGCTGCGGCAAAGAAGGGCGTCTCCTCGGCGTTGTGAGCATCCACGGCGGTCTGGAAGTTCTGCCGCACTCCCTCATAGGGAGCTCCGTGCGCCTCCATGTACTGCTCGAACTTCTCAGTCGTGTGAACCCAAACGTTATTCACGAACTCGTGGTGGACGCCATTGACTGGCGTGGCGATCAACTCCCAGATAACGTGCGCCGTAGTGTACTCTCTCCCAATGAGCAGATCGGAGGTCGAGACGACCCGGCAATGCAGCTTCTCGCTGATTCCCTCATGGTAGTGCTCGACGATTAAGGCGCCGCCGACATCTTCCACGTTGATCGACATGCGCTTGCCGTCCGGACTGTGCGTCAATCCCGCTGAAAGGTGGGCCTTCGAGTATGGCGTGCAGTTGATGTACTCCAGCTCATCGACATTGAAGAGCCAGTCGGTGACATCAATATCGGCGGTTGGCGCATCGATATGAAACTTAGCAGTGCTTTGGACGAGCAAGCGGGGAGTGAAGTCTGTCGATATTTGTTCTTGATTGCTCACGGTGATCTTCCTGTTCTTGTCCGTTGCGGTCATCGCCTCCGCGACATTCAAGCCGACAACGAGTTATGGTGCTGTAAAAGCAATTGCTTCGCCAGAGCGTGGTGAGGCGTGCCAACGAAGCGGCGGCTTCGACGGGCTGTAGCGACGAGTATCGGAATATCGACTGTGGTGTCGAACGAGTGTCAGTTCGACGGGCAGCCCCACTGGTGAAACCTTATTGAAATACGCTTCTGAATTTCTCCACCAATGCAGCCGTGGAGTACGGTTTTTGAATGAACCCGGCAATGCCTTTCCCTGTAAACCGGCGAATCGATTCTACTTCGTTATATCCACTGGAAAGGACCACGTGGACGTCGGGGTTGATTCCTTTCAAACGTCGGAATGCCTCTTCACCATTCATAACCGGCATTGTCATATCGAGGAGTATCGCCGATACCTTATCGCCTAACACTTGAAAGAGTTCAACTCCTTCTTTGCCGTTTTCCGCGACGATCACTCTGTAACCATAGCGCTCGAGCATCGATTTAGCCGTGCGCCGGATGATCTCCTCGTCATCGATCACCAGAATAAGCTGATCGTTTCCCATAAGCTGAGGAACAGGCGCTGGTGTGGACTCGGCGAGTTCCCCTGTCGCCGGGAACAGAACCTTGAAAGTCGTGCCGTCGCCAGGGCTGCTGTACACTCTCATCGCGCCTTTATGCCCGCGCACGATGCCTTGGACGGCCGCCAGTCCAAGGCCGCGGCCGGTGAACTTTGTTGTAAAAAACGGGTCGAAAATTCGACTGACCGTGGCCTCGTCCATACCACACCCGCTGTCGTGAACTTCGAGAAAGACATATGTGCCGGTAACCAATTCAGATGATTCCCCCAGCGTAGCGAGCAGGTAATGGTCGTCCACAATCTGAATACCGGTCGTCACCAGCACCGTGCCGTTGTCCTCCGATCCGATTGCTTCGGCGCCATTGATGACCAGGTTCATGACCACTTGCTGCACCTGACTCGAATCTGCTTGAATCAACGGCATATCATTGCGGAGGTCGAGTCGCAATTGCACACTTTTGGGGATGGATGATCGAATCAGATTACTGATTTCGCGCACCAGCCCGGAA
>JAOAPQ010000126.1 GCA_025462965.1 Bryobacterales bacterium | reverse complement strand
TTGGGTCCTGGTTCTTGATCTGCGCAACGAGCAGCTTCAGAAAAGTTTCCTTACTGGTAAGCGGGTCCGTAGCGGGGCTCTTGGTACCGCTGCTGTTTTGATTCGCGGTGCCAGCCGTCGCGGGCGGGGCGCTAGGAATTGAACTCATGCCGTTCTCCTCGTGATGTCGGAATGTAGTGTGTCGAAGGTGCTATCTATCTCTCTTAACCAATCGGGTTTATTACGACGGCGCGGTGGGAGTATCTGTTGTTCGCGCCATTGCCGGCCTTGCGAACCATCGCCCGAAGATTGTTGCTGATTGTTCGTGCGGGCTTCGGAATGGGTTGGGGAGGCGGCGGTCGCAGCTTCCACCGGGGGCTTCCACGTTTCAGTGCGCAAGCCGCGATCTTCCAGCTTCCCGACGAGGTCGCCGATTCCTTGTTGAAGGGACATGGTGAGTTCCGGGTCGGCCGATCGTACGGCGACTCGGATCTCGCCGGCCGTTTCCACGACCTTTACTTCCACTCTGTCCTGGTTGTTCGCGGAGAGCCGCAATGAGAAGTCGCGAATGGGAGAACCGGGTGGGGACGCGGGTTGTTCCGGGAGAGGGCGAGCTTCGGCGGTCTGCGGAACGTGTTGGGCCTTCGCGGTCTGCCTTGCGGGCTGGAAGGCTGCGGGCGGTGAGGACACGGGAGCCAATTCCGCAGGTGCCGTTGGCGTCCTGGCTGGAGGCTCGGGCCGTGTTTCGGGAGAGCTGCTCTCGGCCGCGCTGGGCTTACGCGACGAGGCGGGCTGGTCCGGCTTGGAGGACGGCGCGGAACTGTTTTGCCGGTCCGGGTGCGGCGGATTGTCCGGTGGCTTGTCCGAGATTTGGGGTTTCGGAGTCGGGAGAGAGGTACTTGTTTCCATCGGAGCGCTTTCCGCGGTTTGTTGGTTACCCTTCACGTCCGGAGTCAGCACACGGGCAGCGAAGGCCAATTCCGCATCGGGCAATTTCTCTGTTGTCTGCTTCCAGGGCGAGCCGCTCAGGGCGGCCACTGGTTCCTGGGGAGCTAATGCGGGCATTGCGGCGCGACGCGGCGGAGAGGTGGGCGCAGTCTGAGGTTCCGGCCCACGCGTGGAGGCAGTGTCCGGAGTCTGGGGTTGAACGTTCAAGAGAAGCGGAAGCGTCGGGGATTGGGCGTCCTGGGTCTGCACGGCGACGGGCGGTTGTTCCTTTTGTTGCGATGAGAACCTGGACCCGGCAGCGTGCGGTGGGGTGGGCGCAGTGGGCGCTGGCGGGAAAGCCGATGTTATCCGAGCGACCTGCTGGACAGGTGCGGGCGATGTTTCGTCGCGCGTGGAATCGGTGGCAGGAGCTTGGGGTAGTTGAATGTTCAAGAAAAGCGGAAGCACCGGAGGTTGAGGCTCCTGGGTCTGCACGGCGACGGGCGGTTGTTCCTTTTCTTGCGATGAGAACCTAGCCTCTGCAGCGCGCGGTGCGGTGGGTGCGGGCGGTGTTTCGTCGTGGGTGGAATCGGCGGCCGGAGCTTGGGGCAGTTGAAGGTTCAAGAGAAACGGGAGAGCCGCGGACTGAGAGTCCTGGGTCTGCACTGCAAGGGGAGGTTGTTCTTTCTTGTTTCGATCTTTATTCAGGTCGCGGTTCTGGTCGGCGTCATTCGGAGCGTCGTCGATCAGTCTACTGAATAGTTGGGGGAAACCGATTATTGAGAGCGGCTGACCGGAAGCAGTCACGAGCGGGGGTGGGTTCATACCGCTCACGGCTGAGAATGCTAGTGGCGTCACGCCCTGAGAATGGCAGGTGGGAAGCCAAACCGGAATGTCGAGGATTCAATGCGTTAGCGGCGAAGGGTGCGCCATTTTCTTGCCGCTTCGAATGAATCGGCAAAAGCCTGGCGGTTGTGAAACTTCCCTTGTTAGAGTTATCGGACTCTGGTTTGAATCATTTAGAGAATTTGCGGCTCGCGGCCTCACGGTTGCTAAGACACCACCCGACAGATCACTATGGATGCCCTTTCAATTGCCGCTGCCAGCGGAATGCGTGCACGTCTTGAATCACTCGAGATGCTGGCCAACAACCTTGCCAACTCTGCGACTGGTGGCTATAAGACCGATCGTGAGTTCTACAGCCTTTATGTTTCCGCCGACGCGACTGAGGCCGCTGATCTGGGAACTTCGGCCTCGCCGGATACGCTGCCGGTAATTGACAAGCCCTGGACCGATTACTCGCAAGGAGTCCTGCAGGTTACTGACAACCCGCTTGATTTGGCGCTTTCGGGCAAGGGTTTCTTTGCCGTGAACGGACCGACGGGGGTGCTTTATACCCGCAATGGGAGGTTCAAGCTGACGCCGACCGGCGCGCTGGCGAACCTGGATGGAATGACTGTGCGGACGAGAGCCGGCGGGACGATTCAGACGATCTCGTCCAGTCCTTTGCTGGTGGCGCAGGATGGGACCGTACAGCAGGATGGTCAAGTTCTTGGGCAGATTCAAATCGATTCTTTCAATGAGCCGGTGGACCTGAATAAGCAGGGGATGAATTACTTCTACAAGCTCGATCCGAAACAGAGTGCGCAGGCGGCGACGGCGGAGGTTCATCAGGGCAAGCTGGAGGGCTCGAATGTGGGGTCGGCGGAAAGTGCCGTGCGGCTGGTTACGGTAATGCGGCAGTTCGAGATGCTGCAAAAGGCGATGAATATCGGGGCGGATATGAATAGGATGGCGATCGAAGAGGTTGCGAAGGTTTAGTTTCGGGGAAGAAGCGACAGGCCACAAAAAACGATGGCCTGTCCCACGATGCTACCGGGCAGTTTTAGATACTGCATCAAAGAAAGGTGAATTTTAGAGGGGAATGTGGCAGTTCTAGATGCTGCAAAGGAAAAGGTGAATTTGCAGGTATTTGTGGCTCTAGATGCTGCACCAGAGAGAGGTGAATTTAGTGGGTGATGCGGCAGTTCTACATGCCGCAACAGAGAACATGAGGGTATTTAGGTGCTGCAAAGAGAAGGATGAATTTGCGGCAGTTTTAGACGCTGCATTAGACAAAACGTGAACTTATGATGAGAGCACTTTATAGCGCCGCGAGCGGTATGACGGCGCAGCAGACGAACGTCGATAATATCGCGAACAATCTGGCGAACGCGAATACGAACGGGTACAAGACGCGGCGGGCGCAGTTTCAGGACCTGCTGTACCAGAACCTGGTTACGCCCGGGGCGGCCGCGGGGCAGCAGACGACGGTGCCGACCGGTCTGCAGGTGGGTCTGGGAACACGCGCGGCCTCGAACGAGATCATTTTTTCGCAGGGGAATTTTCAGCAGACCGATAATCCCCTCGATTTGGTCATTCAGGGACGCGGCTTCTTCCAGGTGCGCAAGCCCTCCGGCGAAATCGCGTACACGCGCGCCGGCTCGTTCCAGCTGAATAAGGACGGGAACGTGGTCACCTCCGATGGCGACCCGATTGAACCGGCGATTACGATTCCATCCGGGGCGCAGTCCATCACGATCGCTACGGACGGCACGGTGAGCTACACATTGCAGGGCCAGACGGCGTCGCAGCAGGCGGGCCAACTGCAGCTCGCGGATTTCAAGAATCCGGCCGGACTTAACAGCATCGGGCGAAACCTGTATCTTCCAACGGACGCGTCGGGCGACCCGATCGTGGCGACGCCGGGCGGTACGGAAGGCCTTGGCACGATTCAGCAGGGTTACACGGAAGGTTCGAACGTCAGCGTGGTGGATGAGTTCATCAACCTGATTACCGCGCAGCGCACTTATGAAGCCAATTCAAAGGTGGTGACGGCGGCGGACCAGATGTACCAGAACATCAACAATCTCACGCGATGATGCTGCTTGGCTTCGTTTTGTTGCTGGTGTGCCATGGCGTGGAAGGCGACGCCATTCTGGGCCGTGACCTGGCGGCGGCCGATCCGCAATTTTCCGGAGTGCCCAGGGATGCGCGGCTTGGCTATGCGCCGATGCCTGGATCGAGGCGGACTCTCTCGGCGGCGGAACTGAAGCGCCTGGCGGCCGGGTTCGGCGTGAGCGGGGACTTCCACGACCTGTGCTTCGAATATCCGACGCGGCAGCTGCAGAGCGGCGAAATTCTGGAGGCGTTGCGAGACGGCCTGAAAGTAGACGGTGCAGACATTCAAGTCACGGAGTTCAGCTTGTATGCGGCTCCGAAAGGCGACATTGTGTTCCCGTTGAGCGGGCTGAGCCGCCCGTCTCCGTTGCGTGCCGACGAGCCCGTGATCTGGCGAGGCTACGTGAAGTACGCCGGCGGCCGAAAGTTTTCCATATGGGCCAAGGTGCGCTTGCACGTGACGGAAATGCGCGTGGTGGCGACCGAGGACCTTGCGGCGGTGGCGAATCCGGTCGCCGCTTCGCAGCTGCGCGTTGAGACTGTTACCGGATTTCCGTCGCTCCAGCCCTTTGCGAGCACAGTGCAGCAGGTCGCCGGGCACAGGCTGCGGCGCGCGGTGCGACAGGGCGCGCCGGTTTCGATCGAGGCGGTGGAGGCTGCGGGGGGTGATGGCGAACGGGCGGTGAACCGCGGGGAATCGGTGGAGGTGGAAGTGGACGCAGGACCGGCTCATCTGAAATTCGAGGGGCGCGCGGAATCAGGCGGAGTGCTGGGGGAGATCGTGACGATACGGAACGCGAAATCCGGGAGGACGTTTGCCGCGCGGGTTGTCGGCAAGGGGAAAGTGGAAGTCGTGACAGGTGCGACCGAATGAGGGTGACGATTCTGGTTTTGTTGTTGGCGCTTTCGGTGTTGGGCGAAAAGAAAGACGCGAAGGATAAGAAGGCCGTCCAGAAGGCTCCGCTCGATGTCTATGTGGACGAGGCCACTCGACGGGCATCGGAAGCGACGGTTCGGGAAGTCTCGCCGGGATCGCTCTGGAGTCCCGTTGCGGGCCTGGGCGATCTGGCGCGCGATCACCGCGCGAGCCAGGTAGACGATTTGGTGACGATCACCGTGGCAGAACGCGCTTCGGCGGTCGCGACGGGCGCTACAAAAACGTCGCGCACGTCGTCATCGAAGACTTCGATTACTTCGAGCGCGATACCGGCGGCTACGGCCGGGAAGCTCTCGAACATTCTGGGGTTATCGGGCCAGACTACACTTGACGGCCAGGGAACCACGTCCCGGGATACGACGCTGAACACGAATCTGAGCGCCCGCGTGGTGCAGGTTCTGCCGAACGGATACCTGGTGGTGGAAGGCGAGAAGCAGATTCAGGTGGACTCCGAGCGGCAGGTGATCACGGTCCGCGGTGTGGTGCGTCCTGCAGATATCACGACGTTGAACACCGTAACTTCCGCGCGTCTGGCGCAACTCGAAGTGCGGATCAACGGGAAGGGGGTGGTCGCGGATTCCACGCGGCGTCCGTTCATTCTTTATCGTCTACTGATGGGGATTCTTCCTTTCTAATGAAGAGCAGACTTGCGGGATTGATGATTTGGGTTTGTTTCGCGACGGATCCGGCGGGTGCCGCGACCCGGCTGAAGGACGTCACCGCCTTCGAAGGGATGCGCGATAACCAGCTGATCGGGTATGGGCTGGTGGTCGGGCTGGCGGGGACGGGCGACCGGCGGCAATCGGTGTTCCCGGCGCAGAGCCTGACGAATATGCTCCAGCGAATGGGCGTTGCCGTCGACCCTTCTACGCTCACGGTCAAGAATACGGCCGCGGTGATCGTCACGGCGACATTGCCCGCGTTCGCGCAACCCGGTACGCGTATCGACGTCACGGCGGCGGCTTTGGGCGATGCCGCGAATCTGCAGGGCGGGTTACTTGTGCTTACGAGTCTGCGGAGTCCAAACGGTCAGGTTTATGCCGTCGCGCAAGGCGCGGTGGTGACCGGTGGGTTCGTGGCGGGCCCTGCAGGCAACAGCCAGACCGTGAACCATCCGACCGTGGGGCGCGTTCCGAATGGAGCGATTGTCGAACGCCCGGCCCCTTCGATCGCGCCTGGCGGTCAGATGAAGCTGCAGATGCGGCAGCCGGATTTTACGACGGCTGCGCGGGTAGCTGATGCGATCAACAAACGCTTTCCAGGATCGACACCGGTGGCACGTGCCGAGAATTCCGCGCTGGTAAGCGTCGCGACGCCTGCCGATTTTCAGAACCGTGCGATCGAGTTTATGTCCGAGTTGGAGAATGTAACGATCGATGTGGACAGGCCTGCGCGCGTGGTGGTGAATGAGCGAACCGGGACGATCGTGATGGGCAAAGATGTACGGATCTCGCCCGTCGCGATTCTTCAGGGCAACCTGACGGTCGAGATTCGGACGACGCTCGAGGTTTCCCAGCCGGCTCCGTTTTCGAAATTGGGCACGACAGAGGTTGTTCCTCAGGTTTCGACACAGGCCAAGGATGAGAAGACGCGGAATGTCTTGTTGAAGCAGGGCGCAACTGTCGAGGAACTGGTGCGGGCGCTCACGGCGATCGGTTCGACGGCAAGAGATGTAATCGCGATCCTGCAAAGCCTGCGGGCCGCGGGCGCCCTCGAAGCGCAACTAGAGGTTATCTAACATGACGATCAGTCCCATTCTCACCGCCCCTGTGTCCGTTCAGCGAAGTGAAGCCGTTCCCGACGCGAAAACCGAGGGAGCCGCCAAACAGTTCGAGGCTTTGCTGATCGCTCAGATGCTCAAAGCGATGCACCAGAACGGCTCCGGGTGGCTCGGCACGGGCGAAGATCAGTCCGGACAGGCGGCCATGGACTTCGCAGAAGAACAGTTCGCTTCGGCGATCACAGCGGGCGGAGGGCTGGGATTGGCGAAGGTGATCGAGTCGGGTCTGACCGCATCAACACGGGCTGCAAACCGTGGGACAAATCAGAAGCTCCAGGAGTGAGCGGCGGAGTCGGGGGTTTGCTCCTGAAGGAAATGTGCCTGGTGAGGGCTGGGTTGGGACGCGACCTCCCGATGCGTTTCGGCTGCCGCCGCTTGCCAAGCTTCGTTCAGGGTAGTCAGGAGGCCGAGGACCTCGGCCAGGGGCTCATCCGCTTTCTTCAGATTCGCTTCCAGTAAGCGGGCGAGCAGATAACTGTAGAGGCTGCCGAGCCTCTGGGCGAGTTCTCCGCCGGCAGCCATGTCGAGCGATGTCAGCAGTTCGCCTATCAGATCGCACGCTTTCGATATAGCCGCACAACGCGCCGAAATATCATTCGTCGCCAGGTGACGGCGCGCTTCCCGGACCTCCGTGATCGCAGCCTGATAGAGCATGCAAACCAGTTGCAGCGGCTCCGCCGAGAGGATTTCCTGTTCGAGATAAGCGCTCAGTGTATTGGTCATGAATTCTCCACAAAAGAGTCTTATCGAACAGATTCGGCGTTCTTAGAGCGCAGTTCCTCGAGGTCGCGGGCCACTTGCAGGATGTATTCCGAAGGCACCTGGTCGATGACTTCCCGGGTGGCCGGATCCACAATGCGGATCAGCGCGAGCTTCGTTTTCGGGTCGATGGAGAAGGAGAACTCGCGACCGGGACCAGGCGCGCCGGCCTCGTTGAGAGTCCGGACAGCCCGCGCGATGTCGCGATTTTGGCCTCCGTTGGCGTCAAGGCTTTCAGGCCCGACGGCCGGCAAGTGCGCCGCGACGATTTCCATACGAACGTCCTCAATTGTCTGATCGGCCGGGAGCGCGAGAGTTTGAGGAGATGTTAAAGGATTCCGCGGGAACTGCCGATATAGAAGGTCGGAATGGTAATTCTCGCTCTAACGGTGTCGGCTCTCTCGGTGTTCGCCCAGCAAGGGGCAGCGCTCCAGAATGCCTCAGTGGCGATGCAGGAGCAGGCGATCGCGGAGAAAATGCGCGCGTCGATCGAACGGCAGGTGGCATCTGTCCGGAAGCAGGGGAACCTGGCAGTGGACCGCCCGGTGGGATTTTTCGTAATGGCGGAGCCCGAGGCGTCCTTCGACCAGGATTTCGCTTGTACAGCGCTGACGCCAATGCGCGCCACCAGGCTCGTGGACGACGCCGCGCGGCGCACGGGGGTGAGCGCAGATCTCATTCATGCGGTGATTCAACAGGAATCGGCATTCCGGCCGTGCGCTGTTTCTAACAAAGGTGCACGCGGTCTAATGCAGTTGATGCCGGCGACGATGGAAGAGTTCGGTGTTGTTGACGGGTTCGACCCCGATCAGAATGTTTCCGCGGGGGCCGCACTGCTGAAACAGTTGCTAGCGCGTTATTCGGGAGACTTGAACAGGGTTCTAGGCGCTTATAACGCCGGGACGGCGCGAGCTGACGCTGTGGATGGCGTGCCGCAAATTGCGGAAACACGAGACTATGTGGATCGGATCCTCGGCAGTCTCGCTCCCAGGCTTTTGCCATAAACTATATCGCCGGGTCAGCCGATCCTTGTTACGGGAAGGACATTAAACGGGAATGCTAGACGTTTTGATTGTTGATGACTCCGCAGCCATTCGCAAGATCCTGCAGAGAGTGTTGCGCCAGACCGATCTGCCCATCGGTCAGGTGTATGAGGCCGGCGATGGTCAGGAGGCGATTGACAGATTGAAGGAACAGCCGGTGGGACTGATCCTTTCCGACATCAATATGCCGAGGATGGATGGTTTGCAGTTCCTGTCTTCCATACGCGATATGGAGTCGGTGAAGAAGGTGCCGATCATCATGATCACGACAGAGGGGAGCCAGGGGAAGGTGATGGAGGCGGTGCAACTCGGGGCGGCGGGATATGTTCGGAAGCCGTTCACGGCTGAGCAGATTAAGGAGAAGCTGACGGGGCTGGTGTAGAGGCGAGGGGGAAGACAGGCCACAAAAAACGATGGCCTGTCCTACAAACGGTCGCCGGTCCTACACTATGTTGATTAAGTTTTAGATTTAGCGGCCGGGGGCGGTGATGTTGCGCGTCAGGAGGTCGCACATGGTGAAGAAGACCATGACGAGCAGGAAGACGAAGCCGCTGATGACGATCGCTTTCGTGAGATTGGTGCTGTACTTTATGTGCATGAAGAACAGCACCACAAGCGTCGCCTTGAAGACGGCGATGGTCATCGCGACAAGTAGATTGAAAGGACCGAGATCGATATAAGCGATCGAGGTGGTAACGACAGTCATCACGAGCAGCGTGATGAAAACGCTCCAATAGACTCTGACGGGTACGATGTGATCTGACATGGTTGTCACTTGCGCGGATCGATCAGGTACAGCAGCGGAAACAGGAAAATCCAGACGATATCTACAAAGTGCCAGTAGAGACCGAACATCTCCACGGGGGTATACCAGTGCGCTGAAAACTGGTTTTTGGAGGCTTTCACGATCAGGATGATCAGAATGACCGCGCCTATGATCATGTGAGATGCGTGCAGTCCGGTCAGGCCGAAGTAAAGAGAGAAATAGAGAGCGGCATGCTGAGCATCCGCACCCTCGAATTCGAAGTTCGGTCCGGGGACCTCGTGATGCACCCACTTGTCGTGGTACTCGACACCTTTGATACCAAGGAAGACGCCGCCCAGCAGCAGCGTCGCGATCAGAAACAGGATCAGTAGATTCTTCTTGCCGAGTGCCGCCGAATGGACAGCCATCGCCATAGTCATACTGCTGCAGATGAGAACGGTGGTGTTGATGGCACCCAAGATGATATTGAGCTTCTGGCTGGCGGCGGCGAAGGCTAGCGGATAGGCATGCCGATAGGCGATATAGGCCATGAACATGCCGCCGAAAAACATGATCTCAGTGACCAGGAACGTCCACATCCCCAGAGTGGACGCTTCTTTCTGCTGGCCTGCATTTTCGAAATGGTGCCGAACGGCAACCGCGCTGCTATGCGACGACAACTGTCTTTGCCCCCTGACCTGCTGCGTAGTCGTAAGCTTCCGCGGTCACAACAGGTGTAATTGCGAAATTTTCGGTAGTCGGCGGAGAATCGGTCTGCCACTCGAGCCCGGTTGCACCCCAGGGATTCGAGCCGGCGAGCGCGCCGTACTTCAATGAGAAAGCGAGATAAACAAACGGCAGCAGCAGACCTATTCCCAGCACGCTGGCCCCGGCGGAGGACAACACGTTATAGATCTGAAACTCCGGCGGATACACGTGGTAGCGGCGCGGCATGCCGAGATAGCCGAGAACGAACTGCGGGAAAAAGGTCAGGTTGAACCCGACGAACACGATGACGGCAGAAATTCGCGACCATGCCTCTGAATACATCCGGCCGGTTATCTTCGGCCACCAGAAGTGCAGACCGGCGAGATAGCCAAGGATCGCTCCACCCACCATGATGTAGTGGAAATGCGCAACCACGAAGTAGGTGTCCGTCAGATGGACATCCATGCCCATAGCCGCGAGGAAGAGGCCGGTCAAACCGCCGATAGTAAACAGACCAATGAATCCCAGCGCGTACAGCATCGGGGTCGAGAGCAAAACCGAGCCCTTGTACATGGTGGCGGTCCAGTTGAAGACCTTAATCGCGGAAGGGATGGCGACGAGGTAGCTCAGGACCGAAAACACCATGCCCGCATAAACCGACTGGCTGCTGACGAAGAGGTGATGGCCCCAGACCAGGAAGCCGAAGACCGCGATCGCGACGCTCGAGAATGCGATGAACGTGTATCCCATCGGCGCGCGGCGGCAAAAGGTGGAGATGACCTCGCTGATAACGCCCATGGCAGGCAGGATCATGATGTAGACGGCAGGATGCGAATAGAACCAGAAAAGGTGCTGGAACAAGACCGGATCGCCACCTAACGCGGGATCGAAGATTCCGATGTGGAGGCCGCGTTCGAGGCCGAGGAGCAGGAGCGTTACGGCCAGTACCGGCGTACCCAGAATCTGGAGAAGGCTGGTGGCATAGTGCGCCCACACGAATAGAGGCAGACGGAACCAGGTCATGCCGGGGGCGCGCATCCGGTGAATGGTGACGACGAAGTTGAGGCCGGTAAGGATCGAGGAGAAGCCTGCAACGAAGATGGCGCACGCGGTCGCAATCACGTACCCATTCGAATACGTGGAACTGAGCGGAGTATAGAAGGTCCAACCGGTGTCGACACCGCCCGTAACCATGACGTACAGCGTCATGATGCCGCCGAGGATGTAGATATACCAGCTCAGCAGATTGATTCTTGGAAACGCGAGGTCCTTGGCACCGATCATCAGCGGGATCAGGAAGTTGCCGAGAGTGGCCGGGATCGAGGGTACCAGGAACAGGAAAATCATGATGATCCCGTGCATGGTGAACAGCTTGTTGTAGGTGTTCGATTCAACGAGATCCGCGGCCGGCGTGGCGAGCTCGAGCCGGATCAGCGTGGCGAAAATGCCGCCGATGAGGAAGAAAAACGTGATCGAGATCAGATAAAGAACAGCGATCCGCTTGTGGTCCTGAGTGAGCAACCAGCTCTTCAGTCCGTATTCCGCGTTGATGTAGTTCTTCGGAGCTTCGACCTCTACAGGTGCGGTGGTAATCATAATTCTTGTTTCCCTGTCATTCTATCCTTCGCCTATTGCTGGGGAGGCGAAACCCCCTTCCCTTTCGGGTCCGGATCAACCCGGCCGGGGGGTAGAGCATGCCCCCCGCCGGCGGAACCGCCCGGCTGGATACGGGTTACGTCCGACGCCGTCGGCCCGAGCGATCTGACATATTCGATGAGCTGCTGCAGGCCTTCTTCCGTGACCAGACCCTGGAAAACCGGCATGATGTTCTGGTAACCATCCACGATTTTAGCTCCGGGATTGAGGATCGATTCCCGGACATAGCTGGCGTCGGCTGTCACCACTCCCACGTTGGTTCGGACCGGCTTGCCGAAGACGCCGATCAGATTCGGGCAACGCCCCTGGCCATCGGTCTGGTGGCAGTTTACGCAACCTAATTGTTGGAACAGTGCTTCACCTCGTTGTGCGAGGCTTCCCTGAGCGCCGCCGGTGGCCAACCACTCGGCATAGTGGTTCGGCTCCATGACATAGACCGTGCCGATCATGTTCGAGTGCCGGGTACCACAATATTCCGCGCAGAAGATGTGATAGGTGCCCACCTTGGTAGGCCGGAACCACTCGGTTGTATATTTGCCGGGAAGGACGTCGGACTTAGACCGGAACGCCGGCACGAAGAAATCGTGGATCACGTCTTCGGACGTCATTGTGAGCTTGATATTGCGATTCACGGGAATGTGCAGCTCGTTCATCTCGCGCTGCCCCTCCATGTGCTGCAATTTCCACATCCACTGTTTGCCGGTGACGTAGATTTCGAGAGAGTCATCCGGCGGGCGGGATTCGGTGAAGAAGAGACTGGCGCCCCACGCAAACATGACCATCGAGAGCCCCAAGGGGATAACCGACCAGATGATTTCGAGCGCAAGTCCGCCGTGAACGGGTCCGGGGATATAGTCATCGGAACGGCGCCGGTACTTGATCGCGAAGTAGACGATCAACACGGCGATCAGCAGGGAGAAAAACGCGGTGGTCAGAACCAGAAACGCGTACAGTCCGTCTACGCTCCCCGCGATGGCCGAAGCCTGTTCCGGAAAAATCGGTATGTGATTCGTATCCATGTGTGTCTGGCTAGTGCTTTACAGCGCGCCCCCTGGCATCCCGCCGGAAACTGATGAAACAGAAACCGGCCAGCAGGAGCAGCGTCGCGGCGCCGGCCACCCGCAAAACGCCGACCGCGGCGGTAGTATATTTGCCGATGGTCGGGTCGTAATGGTAACAGAAAAGCAAAATCTGATCGACGGGGTTTCCTATCTTGTTCTGCGCGGCTTCAATCAGGCCGAGGCGGATGTCCTTCGGTGAATAATCCACGCCGTAGAAATACCGCGAGAGTTTCCCCTCCGGCGTCAGCACCTGAATGCCGCTCGCATGGGCGAACTGGTTGGTGTGGACGTCGTAGTTGTAATGAAAACCGACCGCGTCGGTCAATGTCTTGATGGAGGCCAGATCGCCAGTGAGGAGATGCCAACCGCTCGACGTCCGCGGACGGCGATAGTAATTCATCATGGCAGCCTTCTTCTCGGCGGCGAGCGGCGGCTTTTCGCGCGCATCGAAGCTCACTACGACAACCTCGAATTCCTCGCCGGGGTTGAACGCCACCGCTTTGAGGCTGCTGGTCAGCCCATTGAGAATCTGGGTGCAGAGCATGGGGCACGAATAATACACGAGCGCGAGCACCACAGGCCTCTTACCGAAATAGTCGCGGAGCTTTACATCGCGGCCGGCTTCGTCGCGAAACGGCAGATCGAGGGGGATCTGGGAGTTCAATTTCTGATCGATACCCACATTCTTGAGAGGGGCGGGGCGATCGACGCCTTTCATATTCAGCAGGTCCTGCTGCGCGTAGGCGCTAGACGAGGCCACGAGCGAGGCCGCAAGAACCCACCCTACTGTAATCAAATTCTTCATTGAGCTACCTTTTCAACCGTCCGGCCGCTGCTTGATTTCTCAGGAAGCAACCGGTAGCCCTCAGCGTCCAATCCCTCCGTCGGCTGAAGGGGCTTTGAAGGAAGACCCTGTTTAGCCACGGCGTCGATCGCCTGCTCGATCGGGATGTGAACGATACCTTTATTCGGGTCTATCCACCCGAAGTTTTCCAGGTGATGCGCTTCGGCCGCGCGGAAGTCTTTCAGATCCCGCTTGGGGAACATCTGGAGCCTCGGCGTGGGAGGCAGCTTCGGCCGCTCCTTCATTACAGAAGGCGAGACGGGACTTTCTTCCACCATCTGATTGTGCTGGAACCATTCGAACAATCCCCACATGGCTCCCGCGGCGAAAATGACACCGAACGCGAGGGCAATGCCGTACTTCGAGACGGTAAAGACATCGGCGTCGCCGTGTTCGTAGGCTACGCGGGGATTCTCATCCGGATCCAACGGTTCGTGAGGATCGTGTTTAGTGATGTCGTCCATGGTTCAATGCCTTTTCAAGATCGGGTGCGTTTACCGGCAATATCGGCCTCTGGCGCAGCTGGTAGAAGAAATACGAGAACCACAGCCCACCGATTCCGATGGGCGCCGCGAGGTCCAGCCAGTGCAACTGGAAGTGGGCCTTGTTGAAGTTCGGCTCCACGAGCCAGAAAACATCCACAATGCGGATCACGATGATGTAGCACGCAATGATACGCAGCGTTTTCGGATTCTTCTTCAGCGCCTGCGAGAGCAGCAAGAGGAACGGGAACCCAAAGTGAAACGCCAGGAGGATCCCGCCAACCCATTCCCATCCGCCGTTCAGACGGTTGATGTAATACGAGATTTCTTCGGGAAGATTGCCCGACCAAATCAAAATTAACTGCGAAAACGACAGGTAGGCCCACAGCATAGTGAGCGCCAGCATTAATTTACCAAGGTCGTGCAGGTGCCGCTTGGTAATGAGGCCGGCGAGCGGCGGCTTGTCCGCCATGAGTATCAGCACGGCGACGATGGTCGCGAGCGCCGAGAGGCATTGTCCGACGCAGAGCAGCAGGCCATACACGGTCGAAAACCAGGTTGGATCGAGAGACATGACCCAATCGGTGACGGCGAACGTCATCGTGAAGGCATAGATGACAATTCCGGGACCGCTCAACTTCTCCAGCTTTCGGGCGAGATTGATGTCGCCGGTCCGGTCCTGTTCGAGCGACCAGCGGTTCAGCAGGAACATCAGCAGACACCAGACTCCGAAAAAGAGAATCGCCCGGGCGACAAAGAAGGGGACATTCAGGTAGAGGCGCTTGTCGTGAACCGCTTTCAGGTGGTCCGCACCGGGGAACGCCCACGGGTACAGCACCGTTACGCCGGCCAGAATCGGGATCACGAGGAGCATCATGAGCGGAATGGTCCGCGATCCAGCCTCCAGGGACCGGCGAATCATCATGCCCCAAGCGCCGCCGGACATGTACTGGATCATCATGAGAGCCAGGCATCCCATGGCGGTGCCGGTCCAGAACATGAAGCCGACCAGATACGAGCGCATGAATTGCCCGTGCTCGGTCAGGAAAAACCCTACGACCATCGCCAACATCCCGACGATTCCGACGATCAGAGCGGTGCTCTGGTGCTTTCGGAGATCGTTTACCGCGGCGGGCGAGAGCGTATATGGATTATCAGCAATCATTGTTTTGCTTCTCCTGCCTTGGCGGCCGGAGGCGGATTCAAAATAGACGGACTCATGGGTGTCGGCGGCGCTCCAGGCGGGAGCGGCGCGCCTTCGGGAAGATTCATCTGGTCCGGTGAAGGGGGCGCGATCGGCAGATCCGGAATGGACTCTTCTCCCGGAACGGGTCTCGCGCCGGGTACCGGAAGTTTAGCCAACTGTTCCGGAGTGAGATTGGTCTTATTTACGTTCTGGCTGTACTGCAAAGCCCGGATATAGGACACGATGGCCCACCGGTCGCGTGGGGAAACCTGGGCCGAATAATTGTACATGGCGCCGTAGCCGTTGGTGATGACGTCGTAGAAGTGCCCCGGCCGCGCGGTCCGCAGGCGGTCGGTGTGGTAAGACGGCGGCTGTTTCATACCGCGCTGGACGATCATCCCCAATCCATTGCCGAGACGTCCATGGCAGGGTGAGCAGAACACATCGAAGCGCTCGTGTCCGCGCTCGATGACCTCTTTTGTGATGGCAATCGGGAAGTAGTCGAGATCGTCCGTACCTTCGGCGGCCGATCCTGTGGTGTTCTTGCCGGTGTAGAACTCAGTCGCCTCGCGGAGGTCGCCTCGCGCCACGGTTCCAGGAATCAAAGGACGTGACTGCCGTTTGTCGGCAAAAAAACCGGTTTCGCCTAACGGCTTGTACCGTGGTTGGTCGTGCATATCCTGCCGGCATCCGGCGAGTCCTAGGGCAGCCAGGGCGACGGCGGCGAGGGAGGCAGATCGGTGCAGGATCGAAGACGACAGTCCACAAAAAACGATGGCCTGTCCCACAGGATGCTGTTTCGGGACGCTAGTTGGCAACTTCAGATACCTCTTCCGCTCCCAGGCTTTCGAGAAAGAGGGCCGTCTCCCGTCTGTCGAACTTCGGGTCCACAGACTCAATGCATAGAAAGAAGCCGTCCTGCGAAGCGCGCGCGAACCGGGGGACGTTGAAAACCGGATGGTATGGCATCGGCAATCCGTTGAGTAACAGCATGCCGATGGCGGAGGTGAGCCCAGCCGCGAGAATCGTGCATTCGAACGTGATGGGAATGAACATCGGTGCGCTGATGAGTGGGCGTCCGGCAATGTTTAAGGGATAAGAAACCGTATTCACCCAGGACAGGAAACCAAACCCGAACGTCGCGCCGCAAATTCCCGCGAGCAGCACGAATAGAGAAATGCGATTGTCATGCAGATCGAGCGGCTCTTCCAGATCCTCAATGGGATATGGGCTATACGCGTCCATGCGATAGTATCCGGCCGCTTTGGCCTTCTCCGCGGCTGTCACAAGGTCGTACGGGTTTGTGAACTCAGCCATGATGCCGTAGATCGGCGTCGTTTCGATTGTTTCCGAATGGCTCATATGTTTTTCACCGGCTGCGGCTGCACGGGCTGCGGCGATCTCACCCCGCCAGGCACCAGAACGCGCAACTCATGGATCGTAATCATCGGGATGGCGCGCATAAAGAGATAGATCAAGGTCATGAACAGCCCGAGTGTCCCGATGTATATCGCCCAGTCCCAAGCGGTGGGATAGTACATGCCCCACGATGACGGCAGGAAGTCCCGATGGAGGCTCGTGATGACGATAACAAACCGCTCGAGCCACATGCCGATATTCACGATGATGCTGACTATCCAAAGAATGATCAGATTGGTGCGAACCCGTTTGATCCACAGGAACTGCGGGGTGATGATGTTACAGAAGATGAGACACCAGAAGTACGGGGCGTAGGGGCCGGTCATACGGTTCCAGTACATGAACCCTTCATAGGTGTTCGTGCTGTACCAGGAAAAAAACGCCTCCATCATGTAGCCGTAACCGACAATCAACCCGGTCGTCAGCATGACCTTAGCCATGTTGTTGATGTGGCGCATGGTCACCAGGCTTTCCAGGTGGTAGAACTTGCGCACCGGGATCATCAGCGTGAGAACCATTGCGAAGCCCGAATATACGGCACCGGCGACGAAGTACGGAGGGAAAATCGTTGTGTGCCAGCCGGGTATGATCGCCACGGCAAAGTCGAAGCTGACGACCGTGTGGACGGAGAGCACGAGGGGCGTCGCCAGGCCCGCGAGCAGTAGCGAAGCCTTTTCATACCGCTGCCAATGCCGGGCCGAACCGCGCCAACCGAGCGCCATGATGCCGTAAACGACCTGTTGCCACCGGTGCTCCGCCTGATCGCGCAGAGAAGCGGCGTCCGGGATCAGACCGACATACCAGAAGACCAGCGAAATCGTAGCGTACGTGGAGACCGCGAAGACGTCCCAATCTAGCGGGCTGCGGAACTGCGGCCACAACTGCATCGTGTTCGGATAAGGAAGCAGCCAATAGGCCAGCCACGCGCGGCCCATGTGCATGATGGGAAACAAACCCGCGCAGGCCACGGCGAACAGCGTCATCGCTTCCGCATACCGGTTGATCGCATTGCGCCAGGACTGATTGAGCAGTAGAAGAATCGCCGAAATCAGGGTCCCCGCGTGGCCGATACCGATCCACCATACGAAGTTAACGATGGCGAAGCCCCATGCCACCGGCATGTTGATGCCCCAGATACCCGTCCCTTTCAGGAACAGGTACGTCATCGCCATGAGCAGCATCATGGTCCCGCAGAATGCGAGACCAAAGCCCATCAGCCAGCCATAACCAGTCTTTCGCCGCAGGACGATTCCGGCCAGCTTGTCGGTTACAGTAGTGAGATTTTCCTCCGGTCCGATGATCGGGCCAACCGGTACCTCATCCGGTAGTTCGATAGGTTGAAGTGGAATTGCCATTCCCTAGCTTGCCTCGCCGATTTCGGGGTTGGGATTCCGCAGCGCCGCCATGTGGGTCGTTCTGGGCCTGGTGTTCAGCTCGCCCAACAGCGCGTACGTCAAACCTTCCTTCTTTTCTTTGTTGACCCGGCTGCCCGGGTCGTTCAAATCACCGAACGTGATCGCCTGTGCGGGGCACGCCGCCTCACACGCGGTAACGATCTCGCCATCCCGCACCTTCCGGTCTTCTTTTTCGGCCGTGATTTTCGCGTAATTGATACGCTGCACGCAATATGTGCATTTTTCCATCACGCCGCGGCTGCGGACGGTTACATCGGGGTTTTTTTGCAGCTTCACGCTCTCCGTATTCCAATCCGAATACAAGTAGAAATTGAAGCGCCGCACCTTATAAGGACAGTTGTTCGAGCAGTACCGCGTGCCGACACAGCGGTTATAGATCATGTTGTTCAGGCCGTCCTGATCGTGGACGGTGGCGGCGACCGGGCAGACCAATTCGCAAGGCGCGTCTTCACAATGGACGCACGCAACGGGCTCGAACACAGTGCGCGGATTCTCGGCGGCTTTCTGGTTGTCCTGCCCATCGCTATCGTAATAACGATCGATGCGGAGCCAGTGCATGATGCGTTCGCGATTTACCTGGTCCTTACCGACGATCGGGATGTTGTTTTCGGACTGGCAGGCAACGACGCACGCGTTGCAACCAGTGCAGGCGCCAAGATCGATCGACATGCCCCACGCGTAACCTTCGTACTTGAAAGTTTCGGGATAGATGGTTTCGCCCTTGCCGGGAACCTCTTCGCCCATCTCGCGCGCAAAGTCCGGGTTCTTCTGATATTCCGCGAGCGTCCCAACCCGCGCGACCTCGCGCTTGGCGGTGGTGCTCTGATGTTGAGTGGTGGCGAGAGTGTACTTCTTGCCCAGCTTGCGAAGCTCTACGCCCGCGGCATATACCTGAGCGTTTGAAGTGCGGAGCTGGTAGGCATCGAAACCGGCGCCATTCCCCGCCCGTCCGGCGTGAGTGCGGCCAAAGCCCAAATTCACCGCGATGGAATCGTCCGGCTGCCCAGGCATAATCCAGACGGCGCCCGTGACGGCGCGGCCACCGTACTTCAGTTCGACTTGGTCTTCCGTATCGACGTCCAACCGTTTGGCCGTCGCGGGACTGATCATCACCGCGTTATCCCACGTGAGGCGCGTCAGCGGACGGGGCAGTTCCTGCAGCCAGCCGTTGTTGGCGAACTGACCATCGTAAATATAGGGATCAGGGCGGAAGGAAAGCTCGAGTCCGGAACCACTGGCTCCCACGGCGGCAGGTGGGATCGCCCCCGCAGTAGCGGTTTTGGCCGGAAGAGCCGTGTCAGCCACTATGCCATCGTGAACCGACTTGCGCCACCAGTTTTCAAAATCCGCACCCTTGTGCTGGCCCATCCAGTATGTCCGGACCGCTTCATAGGTGGTTTGCTCCGGGTCCTCAGTGAGAATCGCAATAAATTCGAGCGGCGATTTACCCGCGTACAAAGGAGCGATCAAGGGCTGCATGATCGTCACTGTGCCGTCGTAAGCACGGCCATCGCCCCAGGATTCCAGGGGATGGGCAGCAGGGACGTGCCACTGACAGAGCGCCGAAGTTTCGTCGTCATAGAGCCCGAGCCGCGCACGCAACCTGGCTTTGGGTAACTTCTCGGCAAATGCGAGTTCCGCAGGCGCGTTGTAGACCGGATTTCCACCGACGATCAGCAGCACTTCCACTTTGCCTGCATCCAACTCGGCGGCGAGCGCTTTGATGTCCGCCGTCTGGTCGACAGGGTTCACATCGATCGGGTCCGTGTAGACGACCGTCTTTCCGACGTTGCCCAGCGCTCCATTGATCGCGTGCACCAGTGCGTGAACTTCCGGCGATTGCTCATCGCCCGCGATCACGATGCTCGAACCGCGATGGGCTTGCAGATCCTTCACCATCGCGCTGAACCCATTGCCGGGGATGCCAGACGGCGCGGAACCAGGCGATCCGCCCACGCCCACCGAACCGGCGAGCGCGCGGACAAAACCGGCGACTTCCGAAGGTTTCATGCGGAAGCGATGGTCGGCCTTCGCTCCCGTTGGCGTCGGCGTACTCTCGATCGAGTACATCCGGTTCATGGAAGTCTGATCGCCGCGCACCCGCCGCTTCGCGCTGAAATCATGCGCGTAGCGGGCGCTTGCGGGTCCCATGCACAGGAAATCCGAATCGACGGTTACGACCAGATCGGCAGAGTCGAATTTGTAATAGGTATTTACGAACTGCCCGAACGCCAGTTTCGAACCCATGCGGGCGTTCTGCGCGCCGAGCGGCTCATACTGATACCACCTGGCTTGCGGGTTGGCGGCCAGGATGGCCTTCATCTGGGCACCGAACGACGGTGACCCGATGGTTTCGGTCAGAATGCGAACGCCGTTTCCACCCTTGGTCGAGGGTCCGGAGAGAACGTCGCGAACCACCGTGAGGAATGACGCGTATGAGCGGACTTCACCGAGGAAGTTGAGAGTTTGGGAGCGATCGGGATCGTACAGGCCGAGCACCGACGCCTGCGTCATTACATCCGTGCCACCGAGGCTGGCCGGATGCAACGGATTGCCCTCCACCTTGGTTGGCCGCCCCATGTGGCTTTCCATCAGCACGCCAGTGGACACGCCGCTCATCGTGAACGCCGTCGCGAAATACAGGGGCTTGCCGGGAATCACGGATTCCGGCGCATTCACGTAAGGGAAGATGTGTTCGGTGGGCTGCCGCGTACAGGCGCTGAGGCCGCCCAGCGCGAGCGACGCGCCCATCAACTTCAG
Source organism: Bryobacterales bacterium (assembly GCA_025462965.1). Lineage (GTDB taxonomy): Bacteria > Acidobacteriota > Terriglobia > Bryobacterales > Bryobacteraceae > JALYXI01. Next base: position 2,682 of record JAOAPQ010000126.1, on the reverse strand, counting down.
GAAGTTGCGCCGACCCTCATCTCCGCCGTCCCATTCGGACGCCTGCCGCGGAAATTCCCGATTCAACAGGTCCTCAAAACCCTTTGAAGCGGCAAGCTCATCGAGGCTCCGCCAATAGTTCGGTCCCTTGGCTTTATCCAGCTTCCCTTGCGCAGAAGCCAGATCTAAATTTTCGTTTTCGCTCGGCATTATTTCACTTTGCTGCTGACGCTTACCGGTGGCACGTATTACAGGTCTCGAGCCGCTGGATTTTGTATTCCTTGATAAGTTGCAAACCGACCTCTTCCTGGTTGGGCGGATACTTGTATCCCATGGTGAGGACCTCGCTATGCGGCCGCACATATTTCTGCGGGTTGCGATGGCAGTCCAGGCACCAGCGCATCTCGAGCGACCCCTTCTGGTAAACAAGGGGCATCTGGTCGACGCGACCGTGGCAGGTTTCGCAACCGACTCCTTTTTTCACGTGGATGCTGTGATTAAAGTAGACGAAATCGGGCAGATCGTGCACCCGCACCCAGGGAATCGAGGAATCCGTCCGGTAGCTCGCCCGCACCAGTTCCAGTTCGGGACTTCCGGTCCAGATCTGGGAGTGACAATTCATGCAGGTTTTCGTCGGAGGAATGTTGGCGAAGTCCGAGTTCTCGACGGAGGTGTGGCAGTACCGGCAATCGACACCCATTGAACTGACGTGGTGTGAGTGACTGAACTGAACGGGCTGCACACGGGCCACGCCCTCGTTCGTGGCGTAGGAGGAATCGGCCCCAAGCTGGAACAACAGTCCGCCAACGCCTACCAGCGTGATCAGGCCTACAATGATGCCGACTCTCGTGTAACTGTTTGAGCTGAAGCTAAAGATCTGGGGCATTTACCGTTCTGTGGGCGCGCACCTGCGGCGCGCCTGAGGGCCCGTCCGGCAAGTTGAAGCCAAGAAAATATTATGGCCTATTTCGCTGTGATTCCCAAACTCCTCACTCATTTGTTTCAATTGTTACATTCCTGTTCCAGCGAGCGTTGCTTTCGTGCAATCCGCATGGTAACGCCTACGTTCCTCAACCGCAAAAGTTTGAAGCAGGATCGCTATAGATTTTCGTTATCGGCTCGACGGCGCGAACCTCTAACGGACTGAAGCGAGAGGCCAAATAGACAATGTATCGCAGTCGCAGGGTACACTCGTAATTTCGTGATCATTCGACCAGCCAATTCTATTTCCGGCTCGCTCACGCTGCCCGGCGACAAATCGATTTCGCACCGTTACGCGATCATAGCGTCGATTGCCGAGGGCCCGTCGATCATCCACAACTACTCTACCGGTGCAGACTGCCACTCAACGCTGAACGCTGTCCGCGCGCTTGGCATTCCGGTCGCGGAAGACGGGACGACTGTGACAATCCAGGGGAAGGGTCTGGATGGTTACTCCGCTTCAACGGGGGATATTGATGCGGGCAACTCGGGCTCGCTCATTCGCATGATTTCGGGCGTGCTGGCGGCGCAGCCCTTCACCAGCCGTATCATCGGAGATGAATCGCTTTCCGGGCGTCCCATGCAGCGCATCATGAGTCCGCTGGCCGAAATGGGGGCGAGGATCGAAGCGCGTGAAAACCAGTTTCCACCGTTGACGATTCACGGTACGGCGCTTCATCCGATCGACTACACACTCCCGGTAGCCAGTGCGCAGGTGAAGACTTGCGTGCTTTTCGGCGGCTTATTCGCAAACGGCGCGACGGTGGTTCGGGAACCGGTGCGGTCGCGCGACCATACGGAGATTGCGTTGAGGGAATTCGGGGCAGACATCGCAGTAAGCCAGCGCGTGATCACTCTGCAAGGGCGCCCATCGCTCGTGGGACGCGAGCTGCTGGTGCCGGCGGATCTGTCATCGGCGGCGTTTTTCCTTGTCGCGGCTCTGCTGGTGCCGGGGTCCGACCTGGTCCTGCGAGGAGTTGGATTGAATCCGACGCGCTCTGCGTTGCTGGATTTTCTACTTTCGGCTGGCGCGTATCTGAAGGTGCTGAACCTGGAACAGGTGAACGGAGAGATGATCGGCGATATTCATGTCCGGTCGGCTCCGATTCGGGGAGGCGTGATCGAGAAGGACGTAACCGCGGCCCTGATCGACGAAATTCCGGTGCTGGCAGTGCTTGGCGGTGCCAGTGAAGAAGGGCTCACCATTCGCGACGCGCAGGAACTGCGGGTGAAAGAAACGGACCGGATCGCCACAGTGGTGGAAAATTTGCGGCGCATGGGAGTTCAGGCGGAGGAATTCCCGGACGGCATGCGTATTCCTGGGCGCCAGAGGTTTCGGGCGGCGACGTTCGATTCATTTGGGGATCACCGGATCGCGATGGCGTTCGCGGTGGCAGCGCTGGCCGCGGATGGTGAATCAAGGATTGAGGGGGCGGAAGCGGCGGCCGTTTCGTTTCCGAGTTTTTATGAGTTGCTGGACGGCGTACGAAGCGCGGATGCAGCCTGAAACGCGCGGAGCTGGAGAATCAAGTCATCCAGCGCGATGGTCTTCTGAATGTTGCGCCGCAGCAGGTCGACGATCTCGTCCACTTGCTTCACGGCGCGCACGATCCATGGCCGCGTGACCCGTACGGCAAGCGACTGAAGGTCGCTTCGCAGATCGGCATTGCGGATTTCGCCCGCGCCCTCGCGCAGGATCATGACATCGCGCAACAGGTCGTA
>JAOAPQ010000067.1 GCA_025462965.1 Bryobacterales bacterium | reverse complement strand
TCCAGGCGGAAGTGGCGGAACGGTGATGCGGTGGGTCTGGTTCGCCGCCCTCGGAGCAGCTGTCCTGGCGAGCGGCCAAAACGTCCCGCAACAGAAGTGGACCTACTGGATACAACCATGTAGCCCGGAGATCGCGCGTGATTCGGGTTGTCACGCGGGCGACCCGGAGTTGGGAGTCTGGGCGCTCGAAGCCTGGAGAAAGGCGGCGGGTGCCGCGCTGGTCCTCAGCCCGGCGAAGAATGAGACCACCGCGCGCCTGCGTTTGTACTGGGCGAACGGGCGCGAGAAACTGTATGGCGAAACGCGGCCGGTAGTGGTGAACGGGGAACGCGGGGCCGAGGTCTTCGTGCTGCCTTCCGTGGCGGGCCCCGAGGGGGACCCGCTGATGCGCGACGCAATTGTATATCTCACTTGCTTGCATGAATCCGGGCACGCGCTCGGCCTGCCGCATACGCGCAGTTTCGAGGACATCATGTACTCGTTTCAATACGGCGGCGACGTACCCGCGTATTTCGGGCGCTACCGGCGTACGATTGCGAACCGAGAAGACATACGGAGCAGCCTCGGATTGTCGCCTGCGGATCGGACTGCGATCGCGACTGTTCTAAGGTAAGGCATGGCCTCTTTCCTGCCCCGCCTGCGGCTCAACCTGGATTTCATGCCATCGCCCGTGGACGACCGGCCGGGGCTGCTGATTCGGGACTCGTTGCAATACTCCGATGCCGTGCTGATCATTCCTCCGGTGCTGGTGCAGGCGCTCTCCTGCTTCGATGGCGAGCAAACCGATTTGGATCTCCGGGCGCGCCTGGTGGAATACACTGGCCAGCTTGATGTGAGTGAGATCGGCGAGCATCTGCGCGGCGTCCTTGCGCAAAGCGGATTTCTGGAGGACGAGACGTTTGAAAAGCTGCGCGAGGCCCGGCATAGGGAGTTCGCGGAGAGCGCGGAACGGCTGCCCGCCCACGCGGGAACAGCCTATCCCGGCGACGCGGAGGAATTAAGAGATACCGTGCGCAGCCGTCTGGGCCGACCGGAACCCGGGCCGTCTCCAATGGCGATCGCGGCGCCACATATCAGTCCCGAAGGCGGATGGGAGACCTACCGGTCTGCCTACGCGACGCTGGGGCCCGAGTTGCGGGACAAGGCGTTTGTAGTGCTCGGAACTTCGCATTACGGGAAGCCGGAGAGGTTCGGCCTGACACGGAAACCCTACGCGACACCGTTCGGCGTGACCACGGTCGCCCGGGATTTGATCGAAGAGCTTGCCGCTGAACCCGCGGCGCTGATGGAGGACTACTGCCACTCGATCGAACATTCCATCGAGTTCCAGATCGTGTTTCTGCAATCCATCTTCGGACCGGATATCCGGGTTCTTCCGATTCTGTGCGGGTCTTATGCCCAAAGCATCTATCGGGGCGGAAAGCCCGAGGACAACGACGGCGTGGCTCGCTTCCTCGGTGCGCTCGGTGAAATGAACGCGCGGGAGGGCGATCGGCTGTTGTGGGTGCTGGGAATCGACATGGCGCACATGGGACACCGGTATGGCGATGAGTTCGCAGCTACCGCGAATGAAGACGGCATGGCTGCGGTCGCGTTACGGGACGAGCAGCGTATCGCGCGCATGAACGCGGGGGATGCGCACGGGTTCTGGGAGCTTGTCCAGGAGAACCACGACGACCTGAAGTGGTGCGGATCTTCGCCGATTTACACGTTTCTGAAAGCCGTTCCGGAAGCGCGCGGAACGCTTCGCCGCTACGAGCAGTGGAACATCGACAAGCAAAGTGTGGTCAGCTTCGCCGGCATCACATTCGCGCGATCGTGATACAAAGTAAGGCGATGCATCGACGCGGTTTTCTTCAGGCTCTCGCGGCAGCGGCCGCCACCCCGGCGCTGGCCGCGCAAACGCCCGGCATTCGTCTGGGGTTCGACACATATTCCTTGCGCGCTTTCAAATGGAAGGCTTTGCAGCTGATCGACTACGCCGCCGGACTGAAACTCGATACGATCCAGATCTCAAGTCTCGGCGATTATTCGAGCCTGGAGCCCGCGCATTTGAAGGAAGTCCGCGAGCACGCGGAGCGCGCGGGCATACGGCTCGATGCCGGCATGGGATGCATATGCCCCGCGTCGAAGTCATGGAACAAGAAGGGCGCCCCGGTGGAGCAGCAGATTATCCAGGGCCTGCAGGTAGCGAAGGCGATCGGCGCAAGTTCCATGCGGTGCTTCATGGGCAGCTCGGATGATCGACAGACGCCCGACCAGCTCGCCCGCTGTATGGAGACGACCATCAAGCTCTTCCGTTCGGTGAAGCCACAGGCGCAGGATCTGGGCGTGAAGATTGCGCTCGAGAACCACGCGGGCGATATGCAGGCGCGCGAGGTCCGGACCATCATCGAGGAATCGGGTAAGGACTTTACGGCCTCGTGCCTGGACACCGGCAATCCGATGTGGGTGGCGGAGAACCCCATGGTGACACTGGATGTGCTGGGACCTTACGCGGTCACGACACATGTGCGCGATTCGATCGTGTTCGAGGTTCCCAACGGCGCCGCCGCGCAGTGGGTGACGCTGGGCGACGGCGTGATCGATTTCCCTGCGTTCTTCGCGAAGTACCGGCAGGTCTGTCCGAACGCGCCGGTGCAGCTCGAGAGTATCACCGGACGGCCGCCCCGGCTGGTGCCGTATCTGGAAAAGGACTTTTGGAAAAACTTTGCGAATACACCCGCCTCGGAGTTCGCACGTTTTGTGGATTTGGCGAAGCGCGGGCATCCGTATATGGGGGCGATGGTGATTGAAGATACAACCGGAAAGAAGCCCGAACAGTATGCGGAGGCTTTGCGCGAGCAGCAGCGTATAGACTTAGAGCGCGGACTCGAATACGCGAAGAAGAAGCTCGGGCTGGGAATGCGCAACTAAGAAGTTAGATCCGCCGGGCCGGTTGCTTCGTTATATGAGGTGGGATATAGTCTTTCAAGGTCCGCAGCAGCGTTTATAGGAGAAAAAACAGATGAAGAAGTTTTTGGTATCCGCAACTTTATTGATGTCAGTCGCAGCGTTCAGCGCCTTCGCAGAAGAAATGACTGGCTATATTGCAGACTCGACTTGCGCCGCCAAGGGCAAGGGCGGCTCCGAAGCGCACGCCGATTGCGCCGCCAAATGCATCAAAGGCGGAGCAGCTCCGGTATTCGTGGTTGGCGATAAGGTTTACAAGATCGCGAACACCGACACCGTTACGGCGCATGCCGGCCACAAGGTCACGATTAACGGCGATGTGGAAGGCGACACCGTCACCGTCAAAAGCGTGAAGATGTAATTTTCCCGGGAGGGAGGCTGATTGCGGCGCTATTACTGCAATCTGCCCCTCCCTTCCACTTTCCAGCTTCTCTCCACGTCCTCCCCTCTTACTCCGTAAACAGTTTCGTGCAGATTCACAGCCACGCAGACGTGGTTGGGAATGATTCGCACTTTCTCCCCTGTATGAAATTCCCGTTCCGATTTAGCCGTGTCGAAGAATCCGTGCTCTTCGTTCATCTTGTGAAAGCGTGTACCGGGGACTTCCACCACGCGGCCGAATGTGACGTCCGTTGAGCCGCTCAACCGGTCCGAGGAGAAGGTCTTAGAGCCGCCGTCGACAATGGCCGTATTTGCGCGCGGCGTGGAGACGACGGTGACGAGGACGGACGCGGCACAATCCGCGAGCACGCAGGCGCCGCTCGCGATGGTATTCAGATCGTTGAAGACATAAGTGCCGGGACGAATCTCGTTGAGCCCATCGATTTCGTGAGAGTGGAAGAGAGTGGGAGTCGAGCCGCCGCTGACAAGTTCGGGCGACAGGCCGGCCTTACGGAACGATTCCACCGTTCGCGACATGTCCTCGCTCAGGCGCGTTAACGCTTCGGCATTCTGATCCTTGATGTGACCGGGATAGAACGTGATGCCGCGGAAGCGCAGGCCTGGAATCTTCCGTACTTCGCGGGCGAGATCGAGCGCCTCCGCCGGTGTTACGCCGACACGCCCGAGTCCGACATCGATTTCAATCAGGATGCTCGCGTCCACGCCTTCCAGTTCGCGCGCCGCGGCAAGGCTGTCGAGCGCTACAGTGACGGGAGTCTTCGCGGCAAGTCCCTTCAGGCGTTCCAATTTGCGGACGCCAAAGACCGGGAACGCGACGAGCATATCCGTCGGCGGCAGCTTGTCCATCAGGACTTCGGCTTCACCGATCTTCGCAACGGTAAGTCCGGCGGCTCCGAGTTCAAGTTGCCGGCGTGCAACCTCGGGCGATTTGTGGGTCTTGGTGTGCGGACGAAGACGCAGATGGTGCTGCTTCGCGTAATCGGCGACGCGCTGCAGATTTCGTTCGAAGATGTCGAGATCGATAATGAGCGCCGGGGTGTCCAGTTCGGCGATCTTCATTTGAACCGCACGCTCAATTTTCCTGCCGAGGTAGTGTAGAAGAGTTCCAAGTCTTTCACTTTCTGTTTTTCCATAGGGAAGTAGAGCAGGCCGGTGACGGGTTGGTCGGATTCCTTTTCGGCCAGCATTCTCGAGGTGAGCAGATCCAGCACGGGATTCTTCTGGTCGGAGTTTTCCATCTTGGCCTTGCTGCCCTTCATTGAGGCTGTATTGCCGATGCCTCCTCCGCCCATTCCCATACCGCCGATACCGAATGTGGGACGATTCTCCGCGCGCGCGCCGCCGCCTCCGGCGTTGGTTTCCGAGATGACGAGCGCGCCCTGACCCGCGATCTGGCTGGGCACGAACGGGTGCGAGCGCTCGCCGTCTTTATCCGTGCGAAGAAGGAAGTCGTCCAGTTGCACGGAGATCTTGCCGGAGCGTGGCGTCAGTTTCACGCGTACGACCGTGTAGTGGCCTTCCAGATCGTTCCCCACAGCTTGCAGAACGCCTTCGGCATCGGCGTAGACTGTGGCTTCGATGGCGACAGCGGCGTCCGAAGCCTGGCCCTCGCCGATTTTCTGCTTTTGCTTGGCGGCCGAAACCGAAGCGGCGAGGCAGATGCCCAGAATTAAACCGCGGGGGATCATGCCCGGATTATAGCGCGGGCTTACGAAACGGCCAGTTCAACCCAGCCCGGGAGGCTGGCAGGTTGGTTGTCCAGAAAGACGATGCGCCGCGTCTTGGGAAACGGCAGGCCCGACTGGATGGCACGTTGGTACAAAGGCTGCTTCTCCAGAATCTTTCTCGCTTCCGGGGTTGCCGGATCGAGAACCGATTTACTGGGGAATCCTCCGCCCCAGCCGATGGATAGAACGCATGTGCCGTTTTCGCGCGCTTGCGCGAGCTTCGATTGCAACCGTTCCACCTGCTTTAGCAGCAGCGGCAAACCTGTCCATTCTGCGTAGCTTTTATGTATATCGAGCTGTTTAGCAGCGTATTGATTTGCGGCGGCGAAGACATTCTCGCGCGTCACCGGCTGGCTCCATCGCAGAATTCGGCGCACTTCCGGCATGTCGAAGAAGTGCTTCTCATTCCATGTGCCTTCGAAGGCGCTTCCGGGCGAGGCCATTTCAGCGAACGCGGGCGTGCTGTCTTCGGGACGCTTGCCGTCCACAGCGCCGCGCGGGCTCTGCTTCCAACCAAGTTTGTAGGATCCCGGCGCCTGCTGCTGAAGCGTGGAAGTGCGCAGCAGATAAATCTTGAATGCGCTCACGGGCGCAGGGCGCGAATCGGAGGCGGCGAAGTAACGGGTGCGCGTTCCGATCAGCTGATCCTCGAGCACTTCGCCGGGATGACGCGGCGGCCGGTCGCCCTGGAAACGCTGCACGAGCTCCGCGACCGTGTTGTCCTTGATGGCGCCGGAAAGCATGCCGGTACGAAGAGCGCCCTTGATGGACGTAGCCGGAAGGTACGGGCCCAAAGCGCCTTCGGCGAATGTCGGAATGCTGAGGCTTTCGATCTGGGCGCGATTCCAGTATTCGGAATAGGCGGCACTCTCGAATGGGATGCGGCGGCCGGCGAAGTTCTGCGCAAAGCCGCCCCACGATGCGAAATCAAGCTTGGTCGCCCGCTTCAACTGCGTGAGATAGCCTTCCAGGCGCGGCCCCTTCGACAGCAGCCGGAAGATGCGCGTCTGGTCGAGCACGTTGACCTGATCTTTCCAGACCATGTAGTCGATGGGCGAGAGCTTGTGCCCATCGCCGACCAGCGTCGGCGTGAGGCAGGTAACGGTGTACTTCAAGCGAACACCTCCGGCGCGTGCATCGGGATCGCGAAGGCGAAACCCGCGCGGAAGACGGGGTGCGGAAAACCATCGGGCGCCACATCCGGCGCGGAGCCGGCGAGCGGCACCGAAGCCGAGAGAACGGAACCTTCCTCGATCATATTCACGAGCTTCTTGGATTCACCCGAGCGCGATGGGCTTTCTACCCGGCCGCCACGCGCGAGTACGGAATAGCTGCCTCTGTTCCAATCAACCTGATCGGATGGGCCGGGAACGAACAGCGAAAGGAGCCAATAATCCCCGACCTCGGGAACGGCGTCGTGGAGAGTTGATATCGCCGAGAAGAACGGCGTCTCCGCGCGGCCCCAACCGCGCGAGCGCTCGCCGCCGAAGCCGGAATCGGCGAGAAGGCGGAACGCAGTTTTCACGGGATCGATCCAGACGTTCGAAGCGTCTTCATCGCGGAAAGCGACACGGCACCAGAGACCGCAATCGGGAGCGAATTCAATACAGGCGGCGGAATGCGGTTCCGGCTTACCGGTGAGCCGATCCACCGCGGCGCTCTTGCGGATGCTGGTGCGGAACGGGCCGGGATGGCCTGCCGGGACCAGACACTGGCTCGGACCATCGAGCGACCACGAATCTTCGTTCGGCGCATTGCCCGCGATCAATTCCTTCACGAGCGGGAGCGGCACGAATCGCGCGCCCTTCCAACGGACCTTGGCAGAGGCGGGCGGAGGCCAGAGCGTTCGCGGCGGCGTAACGAGACCGGTTTCCCTGATGAACGGAAAGCACGAACTGAAGCGCACGGCGGGGCCGTTCGGGCTGGCGGCCGTCGCCTCGAGCCATTCTTCGAGAGCGCCCAAATAGCGCATCGCACCGGTGACGGCAGAATAGAGAGCGTCGCTGCGGTAGAACAGATCGACGCGGTCCTTCGCGCCATCGGCCGGACCAATGCGCCACGGGCCTGTGGGCCGCAGCCTGACTGTAAAGCCGAGACTCATTGAGAAAGGAACGACGTCCCGATCTCTTGCGTCTGGGCCTGGAGTGCCGCCAGATCGCCGGCGGGAACCAGTTCCTTCTGAGCGGCGCCGGTTGAATAGTAATCCTTACCGCGCCAGGTGAGCTTGAGGTTGCCGAAGCGCACACGACCGCTGCCGCGCGATCCGCCGCCGCCCAAGGTGTCGTCTTCGAGGAGGCGAAGACCCTGGATCAGCAGGCTGAGCAGCGGCGCATCCTCTTCGCACAGCACATCCATCACCAGGCGCACCTGGAAACGAGCTCCAGCCGGGACACGCTCAATGGTGCGGGGATTGGCCTGCGACGTGATGCGATCGATGGCGTTCTCGCTCTTCACTTCAGTGAGCTCGTCGTCGAGGTTCTCGCGCATCTGCTGTGTGATACTCTCCGGATCGAGCGGCGCGTCGAACACTGAGAGGCGCGCGGGGGACGCGTTGTTGCCTTCGATGGGTTCGCCCGAGACTCGCTCCATGCGGCCGGGGCTGCGGCCGAAGAGAATACAGATATCATCGTCGGGCCGGTCACTCTGGTGGATGCGGACCTCCTGACCTTTCCGCTTCGAGAGGTAAACCAGCTCTGAAGGGACGGCCATTCCGGTGGCCTGCTCGAGCAGCGAGCGGATGCGGCCGCGCAACGAGCTGCCGGGCACATAAGGACGGCCGGAGGAGTCTTTCACGACGGGATTATCCGAGCCGCCGATTTCGAGCGAGCCCTTGCCCGCGCCGACATGGAGGCCGGTCTCGCAGTGGAGCTCACCTTCGAGGATCAGCTTGCCGATCAGCTTCAATTCCGTTTGTGCGGTATGCGCGCTCATATTTATTCGTTGTACGCGACGATGGCTTCGAACAGGTCCTTGAAGCGTTCGTAACCGCGTGCGTCGTTCTTTCTTGTCACCTGCAGAAGCAGTTTTTCGATCTGGTCAAGACTGCGGAGCGAATGCCGCGCAATGGTGTAAGCCAGGCGCGCGCGCAGCATGACGAACTCGTGCTGGCGTTCGCCTTCGGGCGCCCGCACGGCCCGGCGGACTGCGTTGTAAAGACGCCGGAGCTGGCTCTTGGTGCCGGAATCCATATCGCGCATGCGGCTGACGATCCCGTGGGCCTGATTGTCGAGATAGAGGCTATCGGCGATGAGCTTCTCGAGCTCGATTTCGGGAGGAGCGTCGAAGCGCGGACGGTCGCGATCGCCGCCACCGCCGGGACGCCGTTCGCCACGATCACCGCCGGGGCGATTACCGCCACGATCGCTACTCCTGTCACCACCCCGGTCACCACCGGGTCTGCCACCACCGCCGCCCCCACCGGGCGGACGGCCCTCACGCGGCGGGCGATTTCCCTGGCCGCCTTGTTGTTGCGGTTTCGTCTGTTCTTCTGCCATTTGTCTTAAACCTCTTGCGCCAGGCGAGCCCATTCGAGAGCGATTACACCAGCGGGCCGCAGCTTCAATTGTTTGCCTTTAGCGGGTTTCACGTTGCGTCCCACGATCTCATTGATCAGGTGCGTGCGCATTTTCTGGAACTCGCGTTCGCGGCCGCTGCGCGCAGCGGTGCTGAACCGGCGCTGGAAACGATAAGCGCGCCGAAGGAGTTTCTCCTGATCGACCTGCCCCGAGAGCGGAGACGAGACTTTCTGGTACAAACCGGTCAATTCGGAGAGGAACTGGCGGCCGGAGCGAAATTCTTCGCTAATGCGCTCGACGGCTTCCTTCAGTTCGGCGGCGTCGGCAAGCTGCTTCCATTCGAGGACGCGGTCGAGAAGGAAGATGCAGTCTTTGTCGGCCGCTTTGGCGAGAGCCAGATCGCGTCCGGATTGTTCGTAGACTTTGGCGAGCGAGGCTTCCGGATCTCCGGCCAGCGTACAGGCCATGGTGATCGTCTTGGCCTCAGCGCCGGGGAATTCTTTGAGGTTCTCTTCCGCGAAGCGCTGGAACATGCGCTGGAGTTCACGCGCCAAAAGGATGAGCGCGTCCCAAGAGCCATACACGGCAAAGTCATTGCCGCCGGAGTAAAGGATAGTTACCCGCCGCCAGAATTCCGGCATGGAGCAAAGGACTTCGAGCTCGCCTGCGAAGAACTGTTTGTACAGCATGGAAAGCTGCACATGTTCTTCGATGCTCTGAAGGCGGCGGAGGCGGACGCCGAAATCATCGACATCGCCGCGCAGAACGCCCCACAGCGGGCGACCCTGGGAGCGGGCACCCATTTCAGAAAGTGTGGCGGACGATTGTCCAGCGTCGCCGGGCGCAGCATGCCGCGCCAGCGCGATGCCGTCGAGAGAAAGATTCGCGGTAAGGGCCCAATTGTGCTTTTGCTGCGAAGTGGAGATTATCGTTTCAAGATCGGGCGACCAGCCGACGGAGTTCGCCTCGCGAAGCTCCTGGGCGAGTTCGGCAGTGAAGTAATCCCGGGCGTCGGAGACGGACGCATACGGCGCGAAATCCTGTTGACGGGCAAGCGGCGTATCGCGGCGGGTCTGCAGTTCGTCGTT
>JAOAPQ010000050.1 GCA_025462965.1 Bryobacterales bacterium | reverse complement strand
AGATTATTCTCTACAACACGGAAGACGGTGCTGCCCGCATACGACTCCGCTTCGCCGATGGCTCCGTCTGGCTCACCCAGGCAGAGATTGCCGAACTCTTCCAGACTACCAAGCAGAATGTCAGCCTTCATCTCAAGAACGTCTTCGACGACGGTGAATTGACGGAAGAAGCAGTTGTCAAGGAATCCTTGACAACTGCCGCAGACGGCAAATTGTAGCAAACAAAGGTATATCGACTGGAGGCGATCCTCGCAGTCGGCTACCGGGTGCGTTCCCCGCGCGGAACTCAGTTCCGCCGGTGGGCCACCACCACCTTGCGCGAGTACCTTGTCAAAGGCTTCGCTCTCGATGATGAGCGGCTCAAGGAGCCCCCTGGATGGGACTATTTCGATGAGCTGCTGGAGCCGTATTCGCTCCATCCGCGCGTCGGAGAAGCGTTTCTATCAGAAGGTTCGCGACCTCTTTGCGACGAGCGCAGACTATGACGGCAAAGACCAAAACGCTCAAGTGTTCTTTAAGACAATCCAAAACAAGATGATCTTCGCAGTCACGGGAAGACTGCGGCTGAGTTGATCTTCGCTCGTGCAGACGCTGCGCAGTCGAACATGGGCCTGACAACCTGGCAGTAAAGCCATGTATTGAAGGGCGACGTATTCACGGCAAAGAACTATCTAACCGAACCGGAGGCTACGCAACTCGACCGGCTCGTTTCGGCATTCCTGGATCTCGCTGAGGATCGGGCCAGCCGCCGGCAGCAGACGACGATGACCGAGTGGATGTCATTTGTCGACTCCTACCTGAAGTTCGCGGATCGCGAGATTCTCACCCACGCCGGACGTATCAGCCACGAAAAGATGCAAGAGATCATCGGCAAGCGGTATGCCCTGTTCGACGCAATCCGTCGAGAGAGTGAGCGACTCGTTTCTGAAGATGAGCATGTACGGGAGATCGATGCAGAGCTGAAAAAATTAACGAAGCAGCTCGAGGCTACCAAGCCTGCCCGCAAGGTATCCAAAAAGAAGGAGAGCGCGTGAGCAATTCTGTGCCCGACGGGCGGGATAAAACGAAGCTTTGAGTTCTGCTCAGTCGGGCCGGAGCCTATTTTGAGATCTTGCTGGACGCTACATTACTTGCCGATGCAGAAGGTGGAGAAGATGCGGTTCAGGATATCGTCTGCTGTGGTTGCGCCGGTGATGGCGTCGATGGGGCGAAGGGCGCTGTAGAGGTCCAGGAGCAGCATTTCGTGGGGGATGTGGGAGGCGATGGCGGTGCGGGTAGCGGCCAGGGCTTCGAGAGATTCTTTCAGCAGGCGCTCGTGGCGGACGCTTGTGATGAAACCCGTTTCGTTCGCTGCTTCGGCCTCAGGAAGGATGGCGGCGCGGAGCTCGTCGATTCCCTGCCCCGCCGTTGCCGAGACCGGTATGCCTTCGGTTACCGTGCCCAGGTCGGATTTGTTTGCCGCGAGAATCCAGCGGCCGGTCTGACGGGCGATCAGTGCGCGATCTTCCTGCGTGAGCGCTTGCGAGCCGTCGACTACTACCAGCGTAACGTCGGCATCCGCCATCGCCTGGTAGCTGCGCTCGATACCGAGGGTTTCGACAAGGCCCTCCCCTTCACGAATGCCCGCAGTGTCCACGAGCTTCAGGGGGATGCCGCCGATTGCGGCGTTCTCGGAGATGAGGTCGCGCGTGGTGCCGGGGATGTCGGTCACGATGGCGCGGTCCTGTTCCAAGAGGCGATTGAAGAGGCTGCTCTTGCCGACGTTGGGACGTCCGACGATGGCAAGCGTGAGGCCGGTGCGGACCAGATTGCCGTAAGCGAAACTTTGGGCGAGGCGATCGATGCCATGTTGGATGGGATCGAGGCGACGAAAGAGCTCTTCGTCAGGGGCCACGCTGATATCGTCCTCGGCGAAATCGATGCCAGCTTCGAGAAGCGCGATTAATTCGAGAAGCTGGTGCTTCAGCGGGGCGAGGCGGCGAGAGACGGAACCCTCCGCCTGTTGGGCAGCGACTTTCGCCTGATAGAGCGTGGTGGCGTCGATCAGTTCGCGGATGGCTTCGGCTTGGGGAAGATCGACGCGGCCGTTGAGATAGGCGCGCAGGGTGAACTCGCCCGGCTCGGCAGGGCGGGCACCGCGCGCGATCGCCTGCTCGATGCAATACCGCAGAACTACGGGCGAGCCATGGCAGGAGATTTCGACTACGTCTTCCGCAGTGTAGGAATGGGGCGCGGCGTAGAGGGTGACAACGACGCGATCGACGCCGCCCACCAGGGTACCCAAATGGGCGCGCCAAGGTTCAAGCGCGACGCCGGGGACTAGCTCTTGAGCGATGGAGCGGGCTTGCTTACCGGAAACTCGGACGACGCCCAGGCCCGCCCTGCCGGGGGCGGTCGAAAGGGCGACGATCGTTTCGTTTAGGTCCATTGCCTCGATCTCCGCCAGGCCGGGGTCCGCGATCAAACGTGCGGGGAGGCGGCGGGGGTTCCGGAAGGCTCGCCATGCCCGCCGGGTAGACGATGACGTGGCGGTGGCCGCCGAAGCCCGCGCTCTCGCTGCGGAGGTCGGTCTCGTTGCGGAGCGCGATGTGGATGACGCGGCGCTCGCGGCTGTTCATCGGGTTGAAGCGGAACGGCTCGCCGGTGTGCTTGACCTTTTCGGCCGCGGCGGAAGCGCTGAGGCGAAGCTCGGCGATGCGCAGCATGCGGTAATCGTTCGCGTCGAAGGAGAGGCGCGAATGATCCTCGGAGGGCATGCGCAGGGCCTCCATAGTGACCTGCTCGAGCGCGAGCAGAAGCTCGGCTTTGTTCGAGAGGAGCAGATCGACATCGGGGCCGCTGAATTTGACGACTACTTCGGGATTCTCGATTTCGGGGTTAGTCGATTCCCCTTCAGTGAGTTCGTACTCAAGATCGAAGTCCGCGTCCTCAAGGATTACTTCCAGGAACTCTTCGATTTGGGTCCCGATGGATTCTACGGTGTATTTTTTCTCACTCAATCGCTATTTCCTGCCGTTTTTCTTCGCCGGCGCGGTTTTGACGGGGATGATGCCGACATCCGCTGGGGTCATGGTTTTGTTAAAGAACCATTGCTGGGCGATGCCCACGATGTTGCCAGTCAGCCAGTATAACACCAGGCCGCTGGAGGCTTTCCAAAAGAAGAAGCCCATCATGAGCGGCATGAACTGCATCATCTTCTGCTGCGCCGGGTCCCCGCCCGCGGTGGGCGTCATTTTCTGCATCACGAAGCCGGTGATGATGAGCAGGAGCGGCAGTATGCGGATCGCCAGAGTTTCGGGCTGCGAGAGATCGTGGACCCAGAACCAGTTGGCGCTACGCATCTCGATCGAAACGGCGAGCACCTTATAGAAAGCGAACAGGAACGGCATCTGAATCAAAAGAGGAAGGCAACCGCCCACGGGGTTGGCGCCATGTTTCTTATAGAGATCCATGGTTTCCTGGTTCTTCTGCTGCTGCCGGGGATCGCGCATCGGGATGTTCTTGTATTTCTCATTAATGACCTGAATCTGCGGCTGGAGAGCCTGCATTTTCTTCATCGACTTCATGTTGGTGAGCTTCAACGGGAAGAGCAGGACATTGATCACGATCGTGATCAAAATGATGGACCAGCCGTAATTGTGGATGTACTGGTTATTGACGAAGTGCAGGATGAGGAACAGCGGCTTGGCGATGACCGAGAACCACCCGAAATCGACAATCTGTTCGAGCTTGGCGTTCGCCTTGCGAAGGGTGTCGACATCTTTGGGACCGATGTAGAGCGAGAACGACGCGCGCCCCGGTTCGCCGACCGCGATTCCCACGTACGGCTGCTCTTCCTTCTCAAACGGAGTGGCGACCTGGTCATCGAAGATCGTGGTGTAGAGGGTACCGTTGCCTGTGGGGAGAAAAACGCCCGCGAAGTATTGGTCTTCCAGACCGGCAAACGCGTAATTGCCATCCTTGTTTAAAGGGCCGTCTTTCGCGGCTTTAGCAGCCTCGCGCTCAACCTTTCCTTCAGCCGTGTTGTAGAAAATGGCCTGTTGCTGGGTGTAGGCGTTAAGGGCGGCAAGATCGCCGAAACCGCCACGCCACTGCACCAGGTGCAGAAGGGGCGCGCCGTTTTCACTGACTTCGGAGCTCAAGCTGGAAACGTAGCTGTCCTTTTGGAATTCGAAGACTTTGCGCGCGTAAACGCGGCCATCGGAGTACTGGAAGGCAACCGAGAGGCCGTTGGAGGTGCCCACGAAAAGCTTTTGGTTCAGGTCGACAGAAGGTTTCTTGTCGCGGAAATCATAGGCGAAAGGATAGCCGACCTTCGGGATGGCGACGGGATTGACGAGTTCGAGCGGTTTGCCCGCCGCGTCTCTGTACTTTTTGAGCGTCCAGCTCCGGACCACGCCGCCACGATTCGAGAAGATGACGTGATAGAGATCGGTATCGATCACGGTGCTTTCTTCCTTGGCGCCTATTTCGGCGCCGGCGGGCGGCGGGGTGTAGGAAACCGCGGCCGGGGCGGAAGAACCGGTGGCGGCTTCGGGTTTCTTCGGGGAGTCTACGACCGCCTTCTTCGGGGGCGCGGGCGGCGCGAGGAGCTTGTAGAAATACGGGGTGGCGAAGATGACGCCAAAGACCAGCACGAATGCGAGGATCATTCGCGCTTGCATGGGAAATTCCGGGGTCTTTTCGTTAGACATGCGGCACTGGGTCCACTCCGCCAGCGTGGAACGGATGGCAACGGCAGAGGCGCTTACAACCGAGCCAGACGCCGCGGCGCACGCCGTGAAGCTCGATGGATTCGCGCATATAGTCCGAGCACGTCGGATAGAACCGGCAGGCGGATGGCAAGAAGGGGGACACTCCTGATTTATATACGCGCAGAAGCGCGATTAAGGTCTGCCGGGATCCCGTTTGGAGCAGCGATCGAAAAGTTTTGCAATTTCGCGTTCCAGATCCTGGAAAGGACACTCGATCGACGAGCGGCGCGGGTTGATCACAATGGACCACGGCGAACTCAGTTGGTCCAGCCGGTGACGGACGGCCTCGCGGAAGCGGCGCTTAATCCGGTTCCGGACAACGGCGTTGCCGAGCGCGCGGGGCACGGTGAGGCCGACTCGCGGCCCTGGTACGTCAGGCTGGGAAAGACAAAAAGCGGCAAAGAGCGGCCCGGGGAGCCGGGTACCGCCGTCATAAACTTTTCGGAAATCGCTGGATCGGAGGATCCGGGCGTCTTTGGGAAAGCGATTTGCACCTTGGGGGGAGCTTCTATCGGCGTTCGTTCTACGCCTCGTCGCTGACGGTGAGCTTGTGGCGGCCGCGCGCGCGGCGACGGGCCAGTACGGCGCGGCCATCGGCGGTCTTCATGCGAGTACGGAAGCCGTGAGTTTTGGCGCGACGCCGATTGTTCGGTTGAAAAGTACGTTTCGGCATTAGCTTTTGAATTTCGATTATAACAGAAGCGCCGCTAACAAATTAGCGGAGGATTGCCTCACGCGGTCGCAGCCAGGACGAGTTGAGCACTCACCTTGCTGATAAGCTGTGCGCTTGAGAACGGTTTCGGAAGTGCGGCGAGGCGGTGCGCGGAATCGTGCAGGTCGCCCGGGTAGGCGGTCACGAAGATAACACGCTGCAAGGGCTGAAGCTCATGCAGGCGGCGCACGAATTCGTTACCGTCCATGCCGGGCATCCGGACGTCGCTTACTACTAAGTCGACCCGTGGCTGGCCCTGCAGGTAAATGGCTAAAGCCTCTTCCCCGCTGGCGGCTTCCAAAACGTGATACTGATTTCGTTCCAGCATCGCGCGGATGACACGGCGGACGGCTGGTTCATCGTCCACGATCAGAATGCAAGGAGGTTGGGGCATAGCAGATCCGTGCGGGTCTTCAATGTACCATGATGCCGCCGACGCAAGCGAGATTTAATACTTCCAAAGATTATTAGTGGGTCGAATCGATAGTGAACGTCGAAACGTTCAGGACTGTAACTGATTCTAAATATAGAACTTTCTTATCTAACAGATCATCGAATGGGCAGTGGCTTCGATGTATCCTCCTGATTTCACATCAGACGGTTGACGGCGTGGAGATTGGCAGGCTAAATTTTCGTAAATTATTGATTAAGATCGAAAAATCTTTCGACTTGAAGCTTTCCGTTCTCGTCTTAGTCTAATAGGAAGACTCATGGAACTCATCGAAGACTACACGATACGCAATGGTTTGGGCATACGCGTCAGCGGGCGGAGGACGTGTCAGGTGATACGCAAGCAGAAGAACGTGTGGAAAGAGATCGGGAAAATGTACGAGCTTCCTGTTGCGGACGAAGATCTGAGGTGGAGCTCTGAAATCCCGGCCAGCGTGCTCGCGGTGGCGTTGCGCGCTTATGAGATGGATCACCCGAGCTCGCGGCTTCGCTTCGTTTTAACCCGCAGGGTGGCGCGCCCCAAGCTGTTGGCCATGGTGGGGACGCGGTAAGCAACATTTACCAGCGGGTGCGGAATTGAGCTTTGGCGCGGTAGAGCAGAACACGAAGATAGTCGCGGTCCACACCAAACTCCTTACAGATTTCGTCTTTATCGCGCTCTTCGAGGAAGACAGCGCGCAACAGATCGCGGTCCCTCTTATCGAGAGTCTCAAGCACCTCGCGAACTTGCGCACGGGTCTCTTCCGTGGTGAGAGCGCCTTCGAGGTCGATGGTTCGATCGGGCGGATCGGCGGTTTGATCGTCCAGGGAATTCTGGCGCTTGCCTGACCGGTAGTGCTCGAGCAGCACGAAGTTACAGACCGAATTCACGTACGAGCCGAGCTTTTCGGCGCTGTGGATGGCGTTCTCGGTACGGACCGCCCGAAGGACACGGAGGAAGGTTTCCTGCTTGATGTCATCAACAGCTTCGGAGGATCGCAGGCGGCTCCGAAGCTTGATGACGAGCATTTTGGAGAAATACGAAAAGAAGTGCTGTTCGGTGGGGGCGTCGGAGCGCTTTAAACGAGAAAGATACTCCGCATCGAAACTGTGTAACTCCACCGAATTCGCACCGTGGGCTTACGTACCGAAACGTTTGCCGACTTCCGTCCAGTTCACGACATTCCACCAGGCAGCCATGTATTCCGGGCGTCGGTTCTGATACTTCAAATAGTACGCATGCTCCCAGACATCCAAGCCCAGGACGGCGTGTTTGCCTTCCATGAGGGGGTTGTCCTGGTTCGGCGTTGAGTAAATTTCGAGTTTAGTGCCGTCTTTGACGAGCCACGCCCAGCCGGATCCGAAGCGCGCGGCGCCGACAGCCATCAACTTTTCCTTGAACTGATCGAAACTACCGAAGGTGGCGATAAGGGCGTCGGCGAGAGGGCCTGAGGGTTTGCCGCCCGCGCCCGGTCCCATGATCTGCCAGAACATGCTGTGGTTCCAGTGTCCGCCGCCATTGTTGCGCACGGCGGTGCGGATATTCTCAGGGACGATAGCGCAATTGTTCGCGAGCAACTCCTCAATGGTCGCGCCGGCCAGCTCGGGGGCGGACTCGAGCGCTTTATTCAAGTTGGTCACATAGGCGCCGTGATGCTTGTCGTGGTGCAACTCCATGGTGGTCTTGTCTATGTGGGGCTCGAGCGCGTCCGGCGCGTAGGGTAGCGGTGGAAGTGTAAATGGCATAGCGTACCCTACTTTACTATTCTTTCGAACGCATCCGCGATACGGAACATACGTGACTCGTCGAAATGATTACAGAGAATCTGCAGGCCTACCGGAAGCCCATCGGTCGTGAGTCCGCAGGGGACGCTCATGCAGGGGATGCCGGCGAGCGAGCCGGTGACGGTATAGATATCGGAAAGATACATCTGCATGGGATCGTTCACCTTTTCACCGAGCTTGAACGCGGGGAAAGGTGAAACGGGCGCGAGAATGGCATCGACGCTACGGAAGGCATCTGTGAAGTCACGGGTGATCAGGGCGCGGACTTTCTGAGCTTTGAGATAGTAGGCATCGTAATAGCCGTGGCTTAACACGTAGGTGCCGAGCATGATGCGGCGCTTCACTTCGGCGCCGAAGTTCTCACCGCGGGTGTTGCGGTACATGTCGGAGAGAGTATCCGAGTGCGGCGAGCGGGTGGTGTAGCGTACGCCATCGTAACGGGCCAGATTGGAACTGGCTTCGGCGGTGCTCAGAACGTAATATGTATCGACGGCGTAGTCGGTGGAGGGCAGGCTGATCTCGTGGATTTCAGCGCCTTCGAGTCGCAGCACTTCAATCGCGCGTTCGACGAGGCCGGCAGTCTCGCCGGTGGCATCCTTGAAATATTCCTTGGGCACGCCGAGCTTCACGCCGCGGACGTTGCCATCGAGCGCGGCCAGATAGTCAGGAACAGGCGCCGCGGCGGAGGTTGAATCGAGCGCGTCATGACCTGCGATGACCCGCAGGAGGGTAGCCGCGTCGCGGACGTTGTGCGCGAACGGCCCGATGTGATCGAGGGAACTGGCGAAAGCAACCAATCCGTAGCGGGAGACGCGTCCGTAGGTGGGCGTTACGCCGACCACGCCGCAGAACGAAGCAGGCTGGCGGATGGAACCGCCGGTATCGGAGCCGAGCGAGACGCATGCCGTACCTTGCGCGACCACTGCGGCGGAACCGCCGCTCGACCCCCCGGGCACGCGATCGAGCGCCACAGGATTGCGCACGGGACCGAACGCGCTGTTCTCGTTCGAAGAGCCCATGGCGAATTCGTCGCAGTTGGTCTTGCCGATGATGACGCCGCCCGCGGATTCCAGGCGGGTGACCGCAGTGGCATCGTAGGGCGGAACGAACCTTTCCAGAATTTTCGAGCCGCAGGTTGTGCGAACGCCCTTGGTGAGAATGACGTCCTTAACGGCGACCGGGACGCCCGCTAGCGGCCCCGGCTCCTTGCCTTCGGCAATTTGCAAATCCACCAGTTCCGCTTGCTCCAGCGCGCGTGCGTGGGAGAAAAGGAGATAGGCGTTGGTCTCCTCGTTTACGCTCTCCGCGTGCGAGAGGGCCTTTGTGGCAAGTTCTTTGGCGGAAAATTCGCGGGAGCGCAGGCCCGCCTGAATCTCGCCGATCGTCATGTGACCGTTCATGTTAGCGCTCAATCACCCGCGGGACTTTGAAATATCCGGCGCCCGCCAACGGTGCGTTGGCCAAAGCAGCGTCATTGCCGAGCGGGGGCCGCGGGACATCATCGCGTAGAGTGGCCGTTTCGGGCGCGTCGTAGAGCACCTGCGCCATCGGCTCGACGCCATCGGTATTGATCTCGCCCAGACGGTCCATGTGGGCGAGGATTTCATCAAGGTTATGAGCGACTTGCGCGATCTCCAGCTCGGAGAGCTTCAGATTGGCAAGGTCGGCTACGTACCGGACTTCCTTTTCGGTGATTTTCATGCAGTTCGAGCGGCGCCGGTCTCTTTGCGGCGCGCGGCTTTATAGATATCGCGCAGAACGGGGTCGGCAATGCGATCCGCTTCGTCGGCGAACAGAGGCATCGCCGCGGCGGCCCGCTGCGGCTCGCGGCGGCGGGGGATGATTCGGAATTCCACATCGTCCACCAGGCCGGGCCCGACGGCGCGTCCCAGGTTTCCCACAATATGGCGCGACAGCACGAAGAGGTTCTTCTGCCAGACAGCGTCTTCCACTTCAACCACCAGGCGGGTCCGAACCAGTTTAGCGGGGCGGGTGTTCTGGGCGATCTTCTTCCCCACTGCGCGGGCCCACGCGCTGAGAACGATCTGTTCGGCGGTGATGGGCCGCTCGCGCACGTTCATTCGTCCAAAAATGCGGCTGGCCTTTTCCATGGCAGGGAAGCTCAAAGTTTAGCATGCGGGGCAGCCGGTTTGTGAGCTAATGTTAGCCATATGCACCGTCTCCTCTATACACTGGGAGCCATGCTGATGGCGGCGAATTCGGGCGACTATGCGAGTTCCGTCGACAAGTGGCGCGCCGCATATGAACAGGGCCTGAAGGCTCCGAGCGGCTGGCTATCGGTGGCGGGATTGTTCTGGCTGCATGAGGGCGCGAACCGCGCGGGATCAGGCGAGGGCAACGAGATCCGCCTGCCGGCCCGATGTCCGAAACAGCTCGGCATCTTCGAATTTCACAACGGGCGCGCGACGCTGCATGTGAATCCGGGGGCTCCGGTGACCGTGAACGGCAAAACACTGGCAACGGCGGAGTTGAAGGACGATAAAGACCAGGCGCCGGATGTGGTGAAAACGGATGACGTCTCCTTGACGGTGATCCAGCGCGGGAAGCGATTCGGGATTCGGATGCGAGATCCGCAGGCGGAAACGGTGCGCGAGTTCAAAGGAACGCAGTGGTTTCCGGTGAACGCGTCGTACCACGTGCGCGCCGCGTGGCACGCTTACGAGAAGCCGAAGATGATCCCGATTACGAATATCCTGGGCGATACGGAGGACGAGCCGAGTCCGGGTTACGCGCAGTTCACGCTCAATGGCAAGGAGTACAAGCTGGAACCGGTGATTGAAGATCCCGGCGAGTTGTTCTTCCTCTTCAAGGACGCCACGAGCGGGCACGAAACCTATGGAGCGGGGCGGTTTTTGAAAGCGGCGATGCCGAAGGACGGGGCAGTGGAGCTGGATTTTAATAAGGCCTATAACCCTCCGTGCGCGTACATTTCGTTCGCGACGTGTCCGCTGCCGCCCAGGCAGAACCGTATTGACACGCGGGTGGAAGCGGGACAGAAGAACTACGGGGCGCATTGAGACTCGTCCTGGCATCGGAGTCCCCGCGCCGCAGCGAACTGTTACGGAACGCCGGGTTCGAATTCACGGTGAGGCCGGCGAACGTGGACGAATCGGTGCGTCCGGGAGAAGATCCAGCGAAGTACGTGCAGCGGCTGGCGTGGGACAAGGCGGTGGCGGCGGGGCCCGGGGAGGGCGAGACTGCGCTGGGCGCGGATACGGCAGTGGTGATCGGCGGCGAAATTCTAGGGAAGCCGAGCGATCCGGACGATGCCGTGCGCATGCTGCGGCTGCTCGCCGGGCGCAAGCATGAGGTGATCACCGGGATTTGTCTCCGCGCCGGAGCCCGCGCCGTGACCGACTGGGCAGTGACATTGGTATGGATGACCCCGATGTGTGACGTGGAGATTGCCGAGTACGTCGTGAGCGGCGAGCCGATGGGTAAGGCAGGCGCGTATGCGATTCAAGGGCGCGCGGCGAGGTATATCGAGAAGATCGAAGGATCGTACAGCAATGTGGTGGGGCTGCCGATCGCGCTCGTTTACAGGTATTGGCGGGAGTTCGGCGGGTGAAAGCAAGATGATCAGCCAAGAGCCGCGCCCTGAATGTAGACGAGATACGCGCCCAAAGCGAGTCCGAACCCAACCGTAGAAATGGCCGCGAGATCGACGAGCAGGCCAGCGGGCTCAAATTTCCCGACTTCGAGTTGCGCGCGCGTGCGCCG
>JAOAPQ010000926.1 GCA_025462965.1 Bryobacterales bacterium | reverse complement strand
AAGGAGGGATGATCGTTGTCTCACGCGACACTGGAGGCATGTTGATGTTGCGGAAATTGTACAACGACAAGGCCATGTCCGTGGTTTGATCGTTCTGCTCGCGGTTGCTGTAGAAGACACCCCATCCGCTGCGAATCACAAACTTCGGCGTTGCCTGGTAGGCAAGGCCAAAGCGGGGTGCGAAATTCTTATGATGCCCTTTGACGATGGCGCTGGAGTTTCCGTTCTGGCCGGGGAGTTGGAGGATCCCCAGTCTTCCGTCGCTGTTCGCCGAATAAGGATCGAACATCGCGCCGGTATTCTTCGCATCCACCGGTTGTGTATATAAGTCATATCGAAAACCGATATTCAAGGTGAGGCGTCGGTTGATCTTCCAGTCATCCTGAACGTACGGACCCACGTAAAGATCGCGCTGGCGCGACCAGTCGATTGCATTGGAGTTCGTCACGCCGGTGGGCAGCC
Source organism: Bryobacterales bacterium (assembly GCA_025462965.1). Lineage (GTDB taxonomy): Bacteria > Acidobacteriota > Terriglobia > Bryobacterales > Bryobacteraceae > JALYXI01. Next base: position 14,876 of record JAOAPQ010000926.1, on the reverse strand, counting down.
CCAGAAGAAAATCGGCGTAGGGAAGGCCGCCGATCTGCGCGAGACTCGGGTTAGCCGTGTAAGTGGCGCCAAAATAGTAGTTACCGGCCGCCGGAACGCTAAGCAGCCGATCGAAACGGAAGCGCCGGATATCTACACCGGTTTTGAAAGTGTGGCCGCCGCGGACTACGCTCAAATTGTCCGCATACTGGAAAGAGTTCTCGAAGCCAAAATTCGTCTTCGATCCGCTGAAACTGGAAAACTCAGTCGCTCCGCCTTGGGATTGTCCAAGAGTATTCCAATTCAAGGTTGGGAACCCAAAAATTGACCCGGACGCCAGCCCCGCCTTGGCGGTGAAGTCATTGGCCTGCTGCGCCATAGTGGCGGTGGCCGAAGTATCCGCCCGGTTAAATCCGAGGCGCAGTTCGTTCACGACAGTCGAACTGAACACGTGAGTATCGCTGAGGGCCACGTTCACGATGTTGAACAATTGCACCTGCGGGCTGTAGACGAAATTGCCCTGGCTGGGCACGTTCTGCCTCGAAATGGATACGCGCGCCATCACGTTGTTCTTATCGTTCAGGCGGTGGTCGATCTTCACATCGCCCTGATTGCGGTGCGTGGATTGCGGCGATGATGCCAGATAGTTTCGCGTGACCGAGGTAGGGCTGCCGGTATTGATGGCGGGTATCAGCGATTGAAACTTCAGAGCCGTGGGGTCCAGCCGGCTTGCTGGGATCAGGTTACCCGGAAACGGATTCGATGCGACCACGCCATTCGGCCCGAGTGCACGGCTCGCGGGGTCGTAGATTTTGGTGGAGGAACTGGAGAAATCGCCCGCGCGGAATGCGTCTGGCGGTAGATCCAGCAGTGAAGATGTCGCTGCCTGACGAATCTGGAGGCCCTCGTAATCGCCGAAGAAGAATGTTTTGTTGTGGCCGTCATAAAACGGCAGGCGAACCGGTCCGCCGACAGTCGCGCCGAACTGGTTCTGGCGAAACTTAGCCTTCGGCTTGCCCGAATAATTCGAGACGAAGTTGTTCGCATCGAGCACGTCATTGCGCAGAAACTCGTAGGCGGCGCCGTGGTACTGGTTGCCCCCCGACTTGATCGTCGCGTTCATCGTATACCCGGCCGAGTGACCGTATTCGGCGGCAAAACTATTCGTCTTGACCTTGAATTCTTCCACGGCATCCACGGAAGGAATGTACGACAGGCCAGCCCGTCCGACCTTCCCGTTGAAGTTACGGAGATTGTCGTCTACACCATCGATGAGAATGTCGTTGGCGTTGTGACGCCCGCCACCCGCCAGGATCGGCAGGTTCGTGGTCAGGCCTTGGAAGGCCACTGCGCCGCCCGATAGCACCCCTAGTTGAAACGGGTTGCGTCCGTTTAGCGGCAGGTCAACGATCCGCTTGTTTTCGATAACTTGCCCAAGCGAGGAAGTTTGGGAATCCAGCACGGGAGCGATGGCCCTGATCTCCATAGTCTGAGTGATGGCGCCTGGCTCAAGAAGGATTGGGACCGTCGCTGTTTGGTCCACCTGGAGGACAAGTCCGCTCACCAGTTTGCCCTGGAAGCCGGCGAGTCCAACGGCAATACTGTACTCTCCCACCGGCAGAGACGGCGCATTGAAATCGCCCTGTTCATTTGTAAACACCTTGCGCACGAGACCGGTGTTCGTGTGTGTGATGGTTACCGAACAGTTCGGCAGAACGCCGCCTGTCGAATCAGAAACGGTTCCTCGGATGTTCCCTGTGGCAACCTGGGCGCAGCAGATCGTGGCATGAAGAGCCGCGATCATGACCATCGCAAACGGACCTTGTCTCATAATTTGCTCCTGAAGACAAACAAAAACTTACTCAGTCATAAGCCACGTACGGTCGGTGATTATATCTCAACAGACGCTTATTGCAACTATTTTTGATATCGTCTGGTCGTTAACACACGGTCTCCACCGAACCGGTCTCTTACGAACTTTTTGTTGCCGTGGCTGTGCCGTTGTATACTTGGCGTTCAAAGTTGAAGGAGATAGATCGAAATGATTCGATCACTTTTATTAGCGGCTCTGTGGACCGCTACCGCGGCAGGTCAGGATCTGAATTGCGACATGTCCGGCTACAAGGCGCAGGACGGACTCAAGGCGCAGATGCAGGCAGGCGCCCTGGAACTGACTTGGCAAGGAGAGAGGCGCGAACAACTGCGCGCCTCGTTTGTGATTCATGGCGGGCAACCGGCCGTTCAGGAACTGGCTGCGCGCAAGACCGGCGGAAGCTGGATCGTTCTCGGGCAGAACTTGACGCCTGAATTTGAAATAACCAGCGGCGTCAGACGTCTGTCAGAACAGCAGATGGCTCCATTGAGGGATCTAAAGGTCCAGTTCACGCCTGAGGTCGTCGAAAAAGAGAAGTGGAATGCGTTCTGGGACGCGCCCCTGGTGGTTCCGGGACGTCCGGGGACGAATTTGGGTTTACCTCGAAAGCCCGATGAAATCCGGCGTACTTGGGCAAAGTTTAATGCCACCAGTTGCCAGGTAAAGACGGATGGCGCGAGGATTGAGGTGGTCTTTCCCGGTTTCGAGGCCGGGGTCTTTTCCGGTTCCTTGCAGTACACCGTCTATCGCGGCACGAACCTTGTGCGGCAGGAAGCAGTCGCGAAAACCAACGAGCCTTCGGTTGCCTATAAATATGTATCTGGGCTGAAAGGTTTCACCATCACCGACGCCACTCGGGTGGTGTGGCGCGACACGGCGCGCGGCTGGCAGTATTACGCGTTCGGGGGCGCGGTAAACCGCGATCCGGTAGGTCTGCAGGCGCGGAATCGTCTTGGGATTCTGGAGGCAAACGGCGGATCGCTCGCCTTCCTTCCGCCGTCGCACAAATTCTTCTGGTCGCGGGAAGTGGAGACCAATCTTGGCTATGTATACTACCGCAAAGACGGCGCGAACACTTTTTCAATCGGCGCACGCCAGCCTGATCGGGAGATAGGCGCCAAGCCGTGGGGAATATCGGACGAGGTCTGGAACCGGCGCGTAGGCGAAGCGCGCGGCGACCTCAACAACTTCGCTTTGTATAACGCGCCGCCCGGCACGATGCAGCGCATGGCGGTCTACTTTTACCTGAGCCCGGAGGATAGCCACGTCACGCAGCAGCAGGTGATGGCCTTCACACATGATGACGTCTATAAACCATTGCCCGGCTACAAGGTTCTGGTCAGCCATTTCCATTTCCACTTCAACGAACAGCTCACGGATGCCGGAACCGTTGATCTGGAGCCGACATGGTTATCCGTGTTCCGGCAGTTGGGAATCAACATGGCCATATTGGCGGATTTCCACTCCGACTCGCATCCCAGCGATACTGGCACGCTCCGCCTGAACGAGCAGAAAGTGTATTTCGAAGGTTGCCAACGGTTCTCAGACCGCGACATGCTGCTGATTCCCGGCGAAGAGCCGGACGCCAATTTTGGTGGTCACTACATGTTTGTGTTCCCGAAACCGCTGTTCTTTACTCACGTGAAGGCGCCGGCGAAGGGTCCGGAGGGCCAACCGTTTGAAGAGAATCTCTCTCCGTATGGCAAGGTGTATCACACGACAACCGCGCCAACGGAACTGAACCTTCTGAAGCAGGAAAATGGTCTCGTCTGGCAGACCCATCCGCGAACGAAGGGCTCGGCCGGGTACCCGGACGCAGTGCGCGAAAAGGATTTCTTCCGCAGCGACCGCTTCCTGGGCGGCTCGTTCCAATCGCTCCCCGTCGATCTGTCGCAGAAGCGCTTGTGCGAAGTGCGCTGCCTCGGTCTTCTCGACGACATGAACAACTGGACCGGACCGAAATACATGGTTGCCGAGGGCGACACTTACATGAAATATCCGGACGATGAGACTTTCCCGCAGTTGGTCGTCAACTATGTCAAGCTCAGCCAGGTTCCGACGTTCGACGACGGGTGGACTCCTGTGTTGGCGGCGATGCGTGCCGGCGACTACTTTGTGACGAGCGGAGAAGTGCTGCTCCGCAACTCGGGGATCGAAGGCTCCGGCTCGAAGCGCACCTTCAACGCGGAAGCGGAATGGACGTTCCCGCCGGAATTCGCCGAGCTTGTATGGAGCGACGGCGATAAGGTCGACCGGCAGGTGATCGGGCTGTCTGACAAAGCGCCTTTTAGCGCGCAGAAGTTCCGCGTTCCGTTCGACGCCACGGGTAAAAAGTGGGTGAGGTTCGCGGTGTGGGATTCGGCCGGCAACGGCGCATTCACGCAACCCATCCACCTCAAGTAGTACACGCGCCCGTTTGCTCTCTCAGTTGGCGATCAGGGCTGCAGCGCCTCCATCCCGACAAGCCGCATTTTGTGAGGCACCAAATTCAGCAGCATATCCGGAACTTCCGGCGCCAAATTTACACTAATGATCGGATCAGGCGAATCCGTGAGGACACGGAGAACGAAAGTCCCGTCCTTCTTTTGATCAATATCCAGCGCTGAAATCCGATCGACATTCAATATGACATTTCCGACTGAAATAAGTTCCATTGCGAACCTCCGGTCTCAACTTGCCAGCGCAGTTCCCAGACCAGCCAGGCGGGTCGTCGCCAAATCGGCATCTTGCTTCTTATGAATGACAAAGCGCGTATGCACGATTCCGGGATGCAGCGCCGGCGTCAACTATTGGACAGAACACCTCTAAGACTAGAGATCTCATCCTCAGCGGTTCCTATGTGAGGACTAAAGCGCACATTTTTGCCGATAGCTATCGAGAGCGATAGAATACGTGTGGCGGCCAACTCTGAACTGCGTTTTCAGGTTTTCAAAGGTGATTGCGGTGGCAGCGGCTCTCTTGCTCCTTTCTGCCAGCCTGGATGATGTGCCGGACTATCCGGAGCTGTTGAACTCCCGGTCCGGACCATCTGTTTCCCTTCAGGTTGTGCATCACGACGTAGCAACACGTTTCCACATCGACATTGCGGGCGGCCTGCTTCAGCCGCCTGCGGCCGGTGCGCCCTATGTCCAAGTTGTGTCCCTCGCCCTCTCATCTTCGGCTCCGCGATCGCTCTACCACGCGGCAGATCCTTCCCCGCCATCCGCGTAAGTTATACCCTTCAGTTGCAGGTAAATAGATACTCCACGTGGGGAATACGTGTGCCTGCTTTTTCAAGCCGGTAAATATCCACAGGCGGGAACATCGCTGCTCGAGCTGTAGCTGTCGCAAAGGAAAAAGGAGTGAACGGTGCAGGTATCTGAAATTCTCAAGGCCTGGAACAAGATTCTTAAAGGTGAGCGACCTTCCTTGTCCATCGAAATCACGCGGGAGTGCCCGCTTCGATGCCCAGGCTGTTACGCGTATGAAGACTCGCATTTGGGTGGAGGCGTGACCCTGCGCGAGCTGAACGATCGTAAAGGGCAGGAGCTGGTAGACGGTGTTATGGAGGTGGTTGATCGTTTGAAGCCGTTGCACCTTTCGATCGTTGGGGGAGATCCCCTGGTGCGCTACCGCGAGTTGCAGATCATGGTTCCTCTGTTGCTCGCGCGCGGCGTTCACGTACAGATCGTGACAAGCGCATTTCGCGCCCTCCCTCCCGCTTGGGCTGCTCTCCCCCGCTTGAACGTCGTTGTCTCAATAGACGGCTTGCGGCCAGAGCACGATCTCCGGCGTAAGCCAGCCACGTACGAACGAATCATGCAGAATATAGCCGGACAGAGAATTACGATCCACTGCACTATCACCGGACAAATGATGAAGCGGCCCGGGTACCTGCACGAGTTCCTGACTTTCTGGACGCCCAGACCCGAAATTCACAAGATCTGGTTCAGCCTCTTCACACCGCAGATAGGACACGATCTACCGGAGATTCTGACTGGGGAGGAGCGCAGCCAGGTGATTGTCGAATTACTGCAATTGCGGAAAAAGTTCCCGAAGCTCGACATGCCGGAGGGACTAATTCGCCAGATTGCCTCGCCTCCTCACAACCCGCAGGACTGCGTGTTTGCGTTGACGACGCAAACGATTTCCGCGGACCTTAAGACCAAAATCACTCCATGTCAATTCGGCGGCAATCCGGATTGCCGTTCCTGCGGATGCATAGCGTCGATGGGTTTGGCTGCTGTCGCCGCCCACAAACTGGGTGGCTTCCTTCCGGTAGGCGCGATATTCAAAGCCTCTGTTAAGCTTGGCCAACTCAGATCGAAGCAGCCCCCAGAGCAGCCGCAGCAAACTCCGGCATTGCGCGTTTTGCCGTGACAAGCGGAGGATATCCGGATGAGAGAACTTGAGACCCTTCGAGAGCTGTCGGCCCGCATCGGCGGCAATCCCTTGCTGGTTCAGGCCAGCAGTGGCAACACTTCTATTAAGGTGGATGACGTTTTATGGATTAAGGCCTCGGGCAAATGGCTGATCCATGCAGAGGACGACGATTTTCTGGTCTCCGTCAAGCTGTTGAAAGCGAGAAGGTGCTTACGAGAGGACACAGCGATCTCCGAAACAGAGACGAAATCACCCGGCACTCGCGGCGCGTCGATCGAGACGGCGATGCATGCCGTACTACCCCAAAAAGTAGTTGTTCATGTCCACTCAGTCAACACAATCGCCTGGGCCGTGAGAGAGGATGGACCAAGGCAGCTTAGCGCCCGCCTTACCGGACTCCCGTGGCAGTGGATTCCATATACACCGTCCGGTACTTCTCTCGCCAGGAAGATTGATTATGCTCTTCGGTGTTTCCCTCAAACGAGTGTCCTCGTGCTGGGCAATCACGGATTAGTAGTATGCGGAAACAGCTGCCGCTCGACAGAGCAATTGCTCAATGAGGTGGAACAACGCCTCGCTGTTGAGCCGCGCACGGCGCCGGAACCCAAGTATCCCCAATTGATGCAGACCCTTTCCGCATCGGCCTGGTCTCTTCCCCCGTGTGAAGGGGTTCATGCGTTGGCCACCGACCACATTTCCAGACGCATCCTCTCCGGAGGGGTACTCTACCCTTGCCAGGCTATTTTCTTGCCTGAAATTGTGAATATGCTTGCCTCCTCTGTTTCGTTCCAGGAGCGCTGCGGACAAAGAGGATACCTCGGCCAACCAGCGCTTCTTGTTATCGAAGATCATGGAGTACTTGCCGGCAAACATATGACGCGAGCAGAGGAGGAGATGCTCGTCGGCTTGGTGAACGTAGTACAGCGAATCGACGCCTCCGCTCCTGTTCGATATTTGACGGCTTCGGAATTAACACATGTTTTGAGCTTAGAAAGCGAAAATTATCGGCAGACTGCGGATATAAATTGCCACGCGAAGGGCTCTGACGCCCTATAACGGCCCTGCTCTACACTATATGGAATGAATCGTCGGGTATTTGCGCTGTTTTTTGTTGTCTCATTTGCAATGGCGGCTGATGGATACGATGCCGGTTTTTTCAACGCATTAAAGTGGCGCAACATCGGACCGAACCGGGGCGGCAGGTCGATTACGTCCGTGGGCAGCGCGGCGCGCCCGCTCGAATACTACTTCGGCGCGGTGGGCGGTGGCCTGTGGAAGACTACGGACGGCGGCAATTCGTGGAAGCCCGTCACGGATGGTCAAATCGCGAGCTCGTCGGTGGGCGCGGTCGCGGTCGCGGAATCGAATCCCGACGTAGTGTATATCGGCATGGGCGAAACCGAGTTGCGCGGCAACATCATGCAGGGCGACGGTGTCTATAAGACAACGGACGCCGGCAAAACTTGGAAGCCCGTTGGCCTCGCGGATACGCAGGCCATTTCGCGCGTGCGCGTGCATCCCACCAATCCCGACATCGTGTTTGTTTCCGCGCTGGGACATCCCTACGGGCCGAACGAGGAGCGGGGCGTGTTCCGCTCCACGGACGGCGGAAAGACGTGGAAGAAGGTCCTATACCGCAACGACCGCGTGGGCGCCGTGGATCTCTGCTTCGATCCGCATGATCCGAACGTCCTCTTCGCCGCGATGTGGGACGTTTACCGCACGCCGTGGCTGCTGAACGACGGCGGCCCCGGCAGTGGTTTGTTCAAATCAACGGATGGCGGCGATCACTGGACGGAGATCACGCGAAACCCCGGGCTGCCGCTCGGGACGATCGGGAAGATTGGCGTTTCTGTATCGGGCGGCGATTCGAAGCGCGTCTACGCGATTGTCGAAGCTGATGATGGCGGCGTGTTCCGGTCGGACAACGCGGGCGCGACCTGGACGAAAGTCAGCGAAGATCGCAAGGTCCGTCAGCGCGCTTTTTACTACTCGCGCATCTACGCGGATTCGAAAGACAAAAATACCGTCTATGTCATGAACACGGCGTTCTTCAAATCGACCGATGGCGGCAAGGAATACAAAGCGGTGCGCGTGCCTCATGGCGACAACCACGATCTTTGGATCGCGCCGGACGATCCGAAGCGAATGATCAACAGCAACGACGGCGGCGCGAACGTGTCCTTCAACGGCGGCGAGACATGGAGCGGGCAGCCGTTCGCGACGGCGCAGCTGTACCACGTCGCGACGACGCACGACTATCCGTACCACGTCTGCGGAGCGCAGCAGGACAACACTACCATCTGCGTTCCAAGCGATACCGCGGCAAACCGTCGCGATCCGCGGTCGCCCGCTGGCAGCTGGATGTATGCGGTAGGCGGCGGCGAGAGCGGATATATCGCGCCGGATCCGCGCCATCCAAACCTGTTTTATGCAGGCAGCCAGGGCGCGCTGCTGACGAAGTACGACCGCTCGACCGGCAAGAGCCGCGACATTCAGGTGTATCCTCTCTTTTTCTCGGGAATGGCGGCGAACGCTTTGAAGGAGCGCTGGCAATGGACGTTCCCGATCGTGTTTTCACCGAAGGATCCGAAGATTCTCTACACATCTTCGCAGCATCTCTGGAAGACGACGAACGACGGGCAAAGCTGGGATTGCATCAGTCCGGACCTGACCAAGGCGGATCCGAAGACCTTGGGCGATTCGGGCGGACCGATCACGAAGGACCAGAACGGGCCTGAGATTTACGGGACGATCTTCACCGTCGCGCCGTCGCTGCACGACGTGAACACAATCTGGACGGGCTCGGACGACGGGCTGGTATTCATCACCCGCGATGGCGGGAAGAAGTGGGCGAATATCACGCCGCCCGGAATGCCGGAGTTCAGCCGCATTAGCATGATCGACGCTTCACCGCACAAGCCGGGGACTGCCTACCTCGCGGCCAAACGCTACCAGATGGACGACCGCAAACCGTATGCGTACCGTACGGACAATTATGGTAAGACCTGGACGAAGATCACGACCGGAATTCCGGAAAACGATTTCGTGCATGTGGTGCGCGAGGATCCGAAGCGCACCGGTCTGCTGTACGCGGGTACCGAGCACGGAATTTTCCTGTCCTTTGACAATGGCGGGCATTGGCAATCGCTGCGGCTAAACCTGCCCGATACGCAGGTGCCGGATCTGGTCGTGGAAGAAAATGACCTGGTAATCGCGACGCATGGCCGCTCGTTCTACGTGCTGGACGATATCGCAATCCTGCGCCAGATGAGCGAGCGCGTGGCGGCCGAGCCTGTGCATCTTTATGAACCGCGAACGGCGGTGCGGGGCGTGTATCCGGCAAACATCGATTATTTTCTCGCGAAGGATTCCGAGAAGGTGGCGATCGATATTTTGGATGGCAAGGGCCAGGTGATTCGGACTTTCACAGGCACGCCGGAGGACGATAAACCCAAGAAGGCCGACGGCAGCGAGGATGAAGATCCGGAGTTCGGTCCGCCCCGCGCCAAACCACCGGCTCGGAAGGCCGGCACGAACCGGTTCGTGTGGGACCAGCGGTATCCGGGCGCGAAAGTGTTTGAGGGGATGATCATGTGGGGCGCGCGGGCGGAATCGGGACCGCTCGCGCCTCCCGGCGACTACCAGGTGCGGTTCACAGCCAACGGCCAGACGCAGACGAGGGCGCTGCGTCTGGTGAAAGACCCGCGCCTTACCGGTGTCACGCAGGCGCAGTATGACGAGCAGTTCAAGCTGGCCATGCAGATTCGCGATCAGGTGACGAAGGCGGACGAAATCGTGATCCGCATTCGCGACTTGGAAAAACAGGCCAAGGATCGCGCGGATAAAGCGAAGGATCCGGCGATTAGCTCGGCGGCGGCATCGTTGCGCGACGATCTGTCAACGATCGAGGAAGAGGTCTATCAGGTGCGCAACCGCAGCAACCAAGACCCCCTGAATTTCCCGATCAAGCTGAACAACCAGATTGCGGCGCTGGAGCGTGTGGTGGAATCCGGTGACGACCGGCCGACAGATCAATCCTATATCGTCTTCCGGGAGCTCTCGGCCCGGCTCGCCACCGAACTGGCAAAACTCGATGAAGCGCTGCGGAAAGACCTGCCGAAGCTGAACAACCTGTTGACAGCGCATCAGATAGAGGTATTGAAGTAACACGCAGCAACGGCTGGAACTCGACTTGCATCTAAAGGGCAAATGCAAATCCGAGTACCCGCAACCGTAGTTCTTCTTTGGGCTTCGGGAGGTCTTTTGCCGCTATTTGGCCAGAGCGACACGCCTCCGGAGCCCAAAGATAAGCACATCTTCTTTATCATTCCGAATTTCCGGACATCGCCGGAATTAAAGCAGTACAAACCTCTGACTACCGCGCAGAAGTTCACCATCGCCCGCCAGGACACGTTTGACCGCGGGACCTTCGCGCTAGCGGCGCTCTTCGCAGGCGAATCGCAGCTAAGCAATTCCGACCCCTCATTCGGACAGGGCGTCAAGGGCTATGCCCACTACTACGTCACTTCCTATGCCGATTGGGCTATTGGAAACTATATGACGGAAGCAGTACTTCCGACCGTGCTCCACCAGGATCCGCGCTATTTCCGGCGCGGCGTGGGAAGTGGATGGTCCCGTTTGGGATACGCTGTCGCCCAGATTTTCTGGACTCATACGGACTCCGGAGGTCGACAGTTCAACTTTTCCGAGATAGGCGGCAATGCGACCGCGACCGCGATCTCGATGGCGTACTATCCGGATAACCGCGACGTGGGTGACGCGGTCTCTAAGTTCGGTGTACAGATAGGGGTGGACATGACCTCGAACATCCTGAAAGAATTCTGGCCGGACGTCAGCAGGAAGTTTTCGCGCAAGCATCACCCGGATCACTAGCGGCTTTCCGCCGTGGTCTAAACTAAAGCTTCACATGCTCTGTGCAGGTATCGTAGGTTTACCCAATGTTGGCAAAAGCACTCTTTTTAATGCGGTCACGCAAACACGAAAGGCGTTGGCCGCGAATTACCGGTTCTGCACCATCGAACCGAACCAGGGAATCGTAACCGTCCCCGATGAACGGCTGGAGGTATTGTCGAAGATCAGCCACTCGCAGAAGCTGGTGCCGTCCGTCTTCGAGTTCGTGGATATCGCCGGCCTGGTGAAAGGTGCGAGCACCGGAGAAGGCCTCGGGAATCAGTTTCTGGGCCACATCCGCGAAGTGAACGCGATCATTCAGGTGGTGCGATGCTTCGAGAATGCGGACATCGAGCACGTGATGGATTCGGTGGACCCGATCCGCGATATCGAAATCGTGAACACGGAGTTGATCCTCGCCGATATTGAGAGCATCGACAAGCGCAAAACGAAGCAGCAGAAGCTGGCCAAGGGCGGCGACAAAAAAGCGCAGGCGGAACTGGATCTGATTGCGCGGCTGGAGCCGCACCTGAGCGAAGGCCAGTTCGCGTTCTCCCTGGAAATGTCGCCGGAAGAATCGGCTCTGTTGAAGCAGTTCTTTCTGTTGACGGCGAAGCCGACGCTTTTCGCGTGCAATGTGGCGGAAGAGGAACTGGGAAACCCGGAATCGAACCCTTGGGTGAAGAAAGTCCGGGATTATGCGGAACATCACCATGGAACGCGCGCCGTTGTGGTGTCGGCGGAAATCGAATCCGAGCTGGTGACGCTGCCGCCGGACGAGCGCGCCGAGTACCTGGCGGGGCTGGGCGTGGAGCAATCTGGCTCGGGCACGTTGATCAAAGAAGCGTACTATCTGCTGGGCCTGCGCACGTACCTGACAACCGGAGAGAAAGAGACGCGCGCATGGACCATCAATGCGGGCGATAAGGCTCCTCAAGCCGCGGGCGTGATCCATTCGGACTTCGAGAAGAGCTTCATCTCCGCGGAGACGGTGGCGTTCGACGACCTGGTGGCATGCGGCAGCTTCGTGAAGGCGCGCGAGCTGGGGAAGGTCCGTACGGAAGGCAAAGAGTACGTGGTGCAGGACGGCGACGTGATGGAGTTTAAGACGTTCCTGTAAGTTTCAGGGATGCTTCTCGGCCGCGACAAACGCTCAGAATAGCAGTTCAATCCGCGTTCATCTGCGTTTATCGGCGGCTCGCCGTCTTGACACAACAATCGCCGCATCGGCGGCTTTGTCAAAGCGGGCGCGGGCGGTACCATGCGGAATTGGAGCAAAAGAGAGCTTGGGCGCCTCTGGCGCAGCCCGTTTTCCGCGCGCTCTGGATCGCGTCGGTAGCGTCGAATGTCGGGACGTGGATGCAGAACGTCGGCGCGGCGTGGCTCATGACGTCGATTGCGCCCACGCCCACCATGGTGGCGTTGGTTCAGACCGCGACGAGTCTCCCCGTATTCTTTTTCGCGCTGCCGGGCGGCGTAGTGGCGGATCTCATAGACCGGCGGCGTCTGCTGCTGATCACACAAAGCTGGATGCTGGCCGCGGCCGGTCTGCTCGGGCTCTTGACGCTCGCCGGGCGTGTCACACCGTGGTCCTTGCTGCTATTAACGTTCGCGTTGGGCGTGGGCGCGGCGCTGAACGGCCCGGCGTGGCAGGCAATCATTCCGGAACTGGTTGGCCCGGATGATCTGCCGGCCGCCATCGTGATCAACTCCGTCGGATTCAATCTGGCGCGCGCGGTGGGTCCGGCCGTAACGGGGCTGCTCCTTGCGGTTTTCAGTCCGGCAATTGCATTTCTGCTCAACGCGGCGTCGTTCGTGGGCGTGATCTTAGTCTTGTATAGGTGGAAGCGCGCGCCGATGGAAGGAATTGCCGCGACCGAGCGCGCCATGGGAGCGATGCGGGCGGGCTTCCGCTACGTGGCGAACGCCCGCGCGCTGCAGTGGCTGCTGGCGCGAACCGCGCTGTTCGTTGTAGGCGCAAGCGCATTGTGGGCAATGCTACCGCTGCTCGCAAAAGTGGAGCTGGGAGGTACGGCCGCCAGCTACGGATTGATGCTGGCATGCATGGGTACGGGTTCGGTCGCGGGCGCCTTTCTGTTGTCACGGCTGCGCGCCAGGCTCTCGACAGATCGGATGGTGATTCTCGGCACGATGATGTTTGCGGCCGTATCAATCGCGGTCTCGGTGTTGAGCCAGTTCGCGCTGGTCTGCCTGGCCATGCTGTTGGCGGGGGTGGCATGGATGATCGCCATGTCGAGCTTGAACACAACGGCGCAGACGGTAGTGCCGGATTGGGTCCGCGCGCGGTCACTCGGTTTCTATCTGCTGGTGTTCCAGGGCGTGATGGCGATCGGGAGCTATTTTTGGGGCGAGGTGGCGACGCGCTGGGGCATCCGCGTGACGATGTTCGCGGCGGGCGTCACGTTGCTGGCAAGCGTGGTGGCGGGGGGACGCTTCCGGCTTGTCGCCACCCACGCGCTTGATTTTTCGCTCGTGGAGACGCTCGCGCAGCCTGTCACCACATCGGACGTTTCACTGGAACGGGGCCCGGTAATGGTGAGCGTGGAGTACCGGGTCGATCCGGCGGAGATAGAGGCATTCGCGGTGACGATGCAGGATGTCCGGCGCATCCGGCGGCGCGATGGCGCGGTCCAGTGGATGATGTTCCAGGACATCGAACGTGCAGGCCGATGCATGGAGATGTTTCTGGTGGAGACGTGGGAGGAACACCTGCGTCAGCACGGGCGCGCCACCAGGGGAGACCGCGCGATTCTGGACCGGGCGATTGCGTTTCATCGCGAGATCGAGCCGCCGGTGGTGACACACTGGATCGCGCGTCGACCGTAGCAGCGGAGAGAATCGATGGGAAAGGACATCGCGCCACATGTCGTATAGAACCTTCGTGGCCGTGCCCGCGTACCGCGATCGGGAGCTGCCCGCCACGCTTCAGGACTTATTCGCGAAGGCGAAATCTCCCGGCCATTTACGCGTTGTGGTTGCATGGCAGTTTGGACAAGGCGAGACCCTGCCAAGGGAAATCCGTCGCATCAAGAACCTCGAGATTGTTCCCATACCTGCGGGTGAGAGTCTCGGTCCGAACTGGGCCAGACGGCTGCTGCAGGATCGCTATGACGGCGAAGATTTCACGCTGCTGTTGGATTCTCACCACCGGTTTGCCGCAGGCTGGGATGAAACCGTGCTCGGCATGTTCGAACGTCTGAAGAAGACCGTCCCCAAGCCGATCGTCACCGCTTACCTCCCGTCCTACGATCCTGCGCGCGAGCCCCTCGGGCGCAAGCGGGAGTTACTCAAGATATACCCGCTCCGCCGGACTGCCGGCATGCTGACCCACCTGACCGGTCGGCGGGTCGCGCTGTGGCGCACGCTCCGCTCCCCCATCCCGGCGGCATACGCGTCGCTGCATTTTCTATTTGCCGAGGGCAGTTTCCACCGGGAAATCCGGTTCGATCCGGAAATCTACTTTTTTGGTGACGAGATCTTTACGGGGCTGCGGGCGTTCACTCACGGTTACGATCTCTATCATCCACACAAGATTCTGGGATGGCATCTTTACGACCGGGCCACTCGAACACCTCACTGGGACGACCACTCGGATTGGCATCAGGCGGAATCATTGTCGTTTCAAAAGATGCGTGATATTCTGACGGGGCGCGTTCGCCACCGCGGGTTACTCGCGTCCGTCCGATCGGTGCGGGCTTACGAGGAACACATAGGAACCAGGTTGATA